>JBATUU010000193.1:0-5392 GCA_049671385.1 Ornithinimicrobium sp.
GATCAGTCCTTGCGCCTGCGGAGCCGAGGTTTTGTGACCTGGAGTGATGCTCAGGCTGCACCCGATTCGCGATTGGTTGGGACTGCCGGTCGATTACTCGGCCGGGGTGACCCCGGTGGGGGTCTTCCCGTTTCAGCGGGCGCTGCCTGGATTGTCCCGGGACTTACGCGCCCTCGGCGGGCGTTTTGTGTCTCCTCCGCATCGGAGGCGACAGGTGTGGCATGTCCTGCACGAGCCAGTGCTGCGATGTTCCGGGCCGCGTTGACGTCCCGGTTGATCACCAGCCCACAGTTGGTGCAGGTGTAGCGCCGCTCGGCGAGAGCCAGTTTGGGTTTCACTGTCCCGCATGCCGAGCAGGTTTTGCTGGTCGGGGCCCACCGGTCAATCACGTGCAGGGTGGACCCGTACCAAGTGGTTTTGTAGGTGAGTTGTCGGCGGAGCTCGCCGGGTGAGACGTCGAGTACTGACCGGTTCAGGCCCGCTTTCGCGCGAACGTTCGCGCCGGGTTCCTCGAGGGTGCCTTTCGCTGATGCCGTCATCCCGGCGACGTTGAGGTCTTCGATGCCGATCGTGGCCCAGCTGGTGGCCATGTGTTTGGTGAGCTGGTGTAGCGAGGCATGTCTGCGTTCGGCGAGTTGGTGGTGCAGACGGGCTACGCGCTTGCGGGCTTTGGCTCTACCGCTGGAATCGCGCTTTGTCCGGGCCAGGGCCTGTTGTGCTCGGCGGAGGCGTCGTGATGCAGCCCGTAGGTGACGGGGGTTTGCGATGAGGGTGCCGTCGGAGAGTGCTGCGAGGTGGTGCACTCCGAGGTCGACCCCGACTGTGCCGGCTCGTTCCTGTCGGGGTGTCGGCTTGGTCGGCAAGAGGACGTGTTGTTTGACGAGGATGGAGGCATACCAACGGGATCCGCCACGGGAGATGGTCACTGATTGGATCACCGCGGTGCCACGTCGGATCCGCCTGGCCAGGTGCCGCACATTGCCGTGGAGCCGCACTGAGCCGATACGAGGCATCACCAGCCGTCGGCACCCTTCGGGTCGGATCGTGGGCTTCTTGACGTCGTGGTGCAGCCGGAACGATGGCCGGATGCGGCGCTTGGACTTGAAGCGGGGGTATCCGACGCGGCGGCCGCTGCGTGTGCCGCGGTAGCTGGCCATCCAGGTGGCCCAGGCGGCGTCAGCGTCTGCTAGCGCGGATTGGAACGCATATGTCGAGACTTCGTGCCACCACGGGCATGCCCCATCGACTCCGGTCCGGGAGTCTCCTTTCACGGCGTTGAGCGCCTTCTGGATGGCCGGCTTCGTCGGGAACCGCACTTTGACGCTCTTGCGCGCCGCTTTTTCAGCCTCCGCAGGGTCGAGGTGGCTCAGCGTGTCGTAGGTGGACCAGGCGACCTCCTGGCGCCACACAGCGTGCGCGTGCATCTTGACGGCGATCGCGTGGTTGTAGGCCCACCGGGCGGCCCCGGCATGCCGGGCGAGGTCATGCTCCTGGTCAGTGGTGGGATCCAGGGCAACGCGGTATGCCCGGATCACTTCGGTCGTTGTCTCCACCCGGTCTCACCTCCCTGCAAGGCACGCTAGACGTGGCCACCGACACCCCTGGCGGGGGTTAGCGTTCGATGACGGTCTGGTACTCACCGATCCGGACGTCCGCGCTTTCGGTGGTGTTGGTGGTGGTGGATCCGGACGCTGCGCCGACCCAGGTGACGTCCCACAGCATGTCTGCAGTCACGGTGAAGGCCTGGCCCGGCTGGTTCCCGGAGGTCTTCTCGTACATGTACCCGCAGTCGGGTGACTCGGTGAAGCCGTAGGACTTGGTGTAGGTGGTGCCGGCACTGCCGCAAGTCACGGATCCACCGTCACCCATGGACCAGGTGACCTGGGTGGGTGTGGCGGTGGCCTGGATGGAGTAGCCGCGGATAGTGACGACCTCGACCTGGGGCTCCCAGGGGTCGGTCCATAGCCACACCGGTACCCCAACGGCTCCCATACAACCCGATCGGGTGCAGGGTGCGGAACCGATGCCTGGGTCGGGCAGTTTGAGTTCTTTGAGTGCTGCTGCTTCGATTTCGGCTGCTGTCGGTGGTGGGGGTGGTTCGGGTGGTGGTGCCGCTGCTCCGCCGCCACCCCCACCGGTACCGCCACCGTTGCCGCCGCCGCCACCACCGGTGAAGGTGGGCGGGGGTGGGCAGGGCTCTCCGATACCGGCACGGACAGCACAGGATGCCTGCCAGGTCTGCAAGGCCACCTTCTGCACGGGAGTCATCGGGGTCGAGGAGCGTGGGCTGGAACTGCCACCAGAGCCGCCACCGGATGAACCACCGCTACCGCCAGATCCTCCACCACCAGAACCGCCAGACCCTCCACCACCAGAACCGCCAGATCCTCCACCACTAGAACCGCCGGATCCTCCGCCTGAGCCTCCCCCGCTACCGCCGGACCCGCCCCCAGGATTACTGGGGGTGCCGGGGTTGCTGACGGGATCTGTGCTCGGCGGTTTAGGGGTCGAGGGTGGTTTGGTCGCGGGAGCCTTGACCTCGATGAGGCAGATCTCGTCGGTACACGACACATCCAGTGGTAGTGGATCCAGGCGCGGTGAAATTGACGAAGCCGTGGCCGATCCCACTGCCATGAATCCGCTGCTGATCACGAGACACAGAGCGAGCAGAAGCAGATGCGCTCGCCTCAGCATGACTTCACCGCCGCTTGCGATCTAGCGTTCGCTCTCCAGGTCCCATCGTCGTGAAGGTAATTGACCGTAACAACGCTGCGCGAGGCCTCGCCGGGCTTGAGTGGCTCCCCATCAGGCGTGACGAGTTGAGTGTCAGAGATGGACCCATCCGACTCATAGAGGGTGACCTCGCTCTTGATGCAGAAGTCCATCGTCATTCGCCAACCCGGGTTGCCGTGCTGCACGTACGACACGGGGGTCACGGCCTCGATGACCGTGCTGCCCTCGGAGTATCGACCATCTGCATAGATGAATTCACGTGTCTCGTCCAACTTATCGATATAGCGCTGGGTGGCGTACTGCGAGGCTTCGTCGGGCATCGGTTTGTCCCTGTCCGGCGCGAGATCGAGGAGCTGCCGGTAGGCCTCCTCACCTTGCTTGTAAGCGTCCGCTTCCATTGCCTTTGCTGTGGCGGTGGCTTCGTCGGCGTCGTAGGGCTTCACCGTGGTGGTGCTCGTGGCTTGGTCCTTGCTGGGCTCGTCGGTCTCGCTGGAGCTGGCGTTGAGGAAGCTGCACCCAGACATAGTGAGGACCAGTCCCGCCAGGACGGCCGTTGCGCGAGTACGTGTGGTGTTCATGGTGCCCGCCTCCTTAGGCGTGGGACCGGCGTGGCTGCCGGTCGGTGAGGAGCTGCTCGAGCAGCTCGATGGTCTCTGGGTCCATGTCCCCTCCGATGGTGTCCAGTACGTCTGTCATGCGCTCGGCGATTTCGGCGGTCTTGCCGGGTGCCCCGGAGAGCCAGGCGGCGCGTAGCTGGTCTCTCCACAGTAACTCCGAGGCTTCCTCCACCATGAGTCCTTTGGCTGCGGCCCACCCAGCGGTGCGTGCATCCCCGGAGGCCAAAGCCCTGGTCGAGAGCTCGTGGGCGACGTCGGCGATCGCGGCGATCATTTCGTGCTGGTCGACCTCGGCCCATGCGTAGTACCTGGCGTTGATTTTCGGGAACGGCTGATCGTCGACCAACCGCAGCGCGCCGGTCAGGGCGGTGGTGCTGGCTTGGGAGATGTCGTCACCGATCAGGGCGTTGAATTCCGCCCAGTCGCTGCCGACGTCCTCGAGGCGGTATCCGTTGTCGGCGACGTGGCCCAGGTGCGGGCGCCCATCGGGCATGTGCCCTAGCCACCTGCGCGCCTGACTCACCGGACTGTTGCGCCTACTGGCGTCCATGCGCTTGCCGGGCCACAGTGCTGCGTCGACCGGCTCGTGACTGTCCCCTGGGTGCAGCGCCAGGAACATGATCAGCTCAGTGGCTTTCCCCGCAGCTTGCGGACGCTTCCCAGTGGCTCCGCGCACCTCGGGGGCACCGAACATCCGCAACCGTGGGGTGGCCATCGTCAGATCCCGCACCGTCCTCGCACCGTCATCATCGTCTTCGGGTTCGTTCTCGGAGGTGGCCGGTTCTGGCTCGTCGACGCGATCGTCGACCTGCTCCGGGGCGTCTACTGCCGGCACGGCGGCTGGGTCACTCGAGGTGCCTGCAGCATCCGCGGTGACATCCTCGGTCGGCTCTTCGTCGACCTGGTCCTCTTCTCCTGGGCCCTCACGGAGGTTGGCGTCGTCGCTGGCCTCCGACTCCTCCTGGAGGTCTTCACCGTCAAAGGCCGACTTCAGCTCGACGCTGCCGTTCACGCCGGCGCCATCGAGGTCTGGCGTTGGTGGTGCGGCGATCAGGGTCATGTCGACGGGCGCCGCCCATCCCCCACCTGCGGCTTCCTCGCTGTCGCCCGGCCCAGGTGTCGAGTCCGGGTCGACCTGGTGAGCGTTGCCTGCGTCTTCGGTGGCGGTGAGGTCGCGCAGGTCTTCCAGGGTGGGCTCACCGGCCAGGGTCTGCGCCCAGCCGGGCCCGTCGACGTCCTCGGCTTGGGTGGTGATGAAGGCCTCGATGAGCCCGTCGTACTCCGCAGCCCCCAAAAGTTGGGGTGTCAGCTGCACTTGGGCGGGGTCCAGCTGCCCGGTGCGGTCATTCCGGACATGCAGCACCCACTCCGTCAGCGGGTCTTCGTCGGTGGTGACGGTGGCCACAGCCAACCGGGGCACCCGGGCCAGGACCTCACGCAGATCCTCACGCTGCTGCGCATCCGGTGCCCCACCAAGCAACAAGAGGTGCGGCGTCCACGTCTCGGTGGCCACCATGGCACCACGGGCGGTGGCGACCGACTCGTGGCCACTACCGGTCAGGGTGCGAGCGTGCACATCACTGGCATGCAGCACCCCGGCCAGGACCCGGTCCAGGGTGGGCACGTACTCCACCCGGTCAGAGGCCAACGCACCGGCCAGATCCGGCATCGTCCCGACCAGCGTCACCCGCAAGTCATCCGCCCAGCTCGACCCGATGAGCTCCAACGCGAGCGCCGCGAGTGCGGCGTGAGTGTCCTCGGGGTTGCCCTTCAGGTTGAGGGATCCGATCTCCTCGAGGTTGACCAGTAGCCACCCTTGCTGGTCGTCGAGGCCGAGAGTGACTAGTGAGGGGCAGGGGGCTGGCGTGTCGGTGAGGTCGGTGGCTTCCGCGACTTCGGTGAGGTGTTCGCGGTGCAGCACCCATGCGCCGGGGTCTCCGGGGTTGGTGAACGGCTCGGGGAGGACGGCGGTGTCGTCGACCAGGTACACCTCGAGTTCGTCGTGGGTGATCCGCGCGGCCCGGACAGCAGGGAAGGGCGTG
>JBATUU010000194.1:0-4839 GCA_049671385.1 Ornithinimicrobium sp.
ACAATCAACAGTGTAACACAGTTTGGGAGATTGGCCACTACTGGGCAGGGATCGATGCTGTGGGGTCCGCGATCGGACGAAATTGATCACTCGGCCTGTTTTGAACGAAGACTTTGATCACTGCCGATTCGAGGGACAGGCCCACCGAGCCGACGTGATCGGTCAACGGCTACGCGTCAAAACGTCTTGCAACCGGCTTTGGAAGTTCTGTGTTGTTCGGGCCGGCCCCGGCTTTCCCTGGACTATGGGCCCGACCTCACGCTCTCGCGTAGGTGCTAGAACTTCCTTCAGGGGACTCGAGTCAAGGGGAGTGGCGCTTTGCCTTAGGACGCCCCGGTCCCGGGACGACAAGCCGGACAGGGGTAACGGGACGACACTTCGTTGCTTGGCGGCCGTGGAGCTCGATGACGTGGGCGTCGTCGTTCGTGGTTCGTCAACTGACACGCGTCGTGTGTCTGTTGGTTTCGGGGTACTGCAAGATCTGGAACGTGAACTCGAGCGTGGGCGAGTAGGTGGTGCCGCGCTCGGCATCGAGGGAGTTCGGGCTTATCTGCGCTTCGTAGTGCGTGCGAGGCCTAGGTGGACAGCGCTGGCGCACAGGGGGCACTGGCCCTTGTGGCGTTGACTGTCGCGGCGTTCCATGTACGCATCGATCGCGCGCAGCGTCGAGCCGTGGACGCGACGGGCTTCGACGATCCGCGCGAGTGGGTTATGCGCGGTCGTGGCGGTCCGGAGTTCGGTGTTGTTCTTCATGGCCTTCAGTCTTGTCAGTTAGCCTCTTAGTGTCTATTAAGCCGGTATCGATGTTTCGATGACTTGAAAGCATGGTTCTGCGATCGCTATCGCCGGATGGGACTGGACGGGCCCTCTGCGCGCGAAGTGATTGCAGGGGTGGTCATGGTGTGCTCTCTTCAGCGCCCGGGTCACGGCCTGGAGTGAGACCTCCCGGGATGTCCGGAGACTCGGTTATTTGTCTCACCCAGCCCGGGTGAGGGGGGTTTTGTGAGCGTAGTGCAACTGCTCAACGACGGCTGGGGTGAGGTCGTCGAGGTGCTCGTGGGATCGCTCGGTGTTGAAGAAGTCGACCCACTCGAAGGTGGCGACTTCGACGTCGTTCACGTCTTTCCAGGGCCCGTGCCGATTGATCATCTCGGTCTTGAACGACCCGACCGAACGGATCGCCTCATGCTCAGAGGCATACTCCCCGCGCTGCTCCAGCACCAACCGGACAGCTCGCTCCCGGAACTCCGGGTTGTACTTCGATGGACGTCCCATGACCTACATCCTTCCAACGGATCAGGTCTCCGGAAACTCCGGGAGGTCTCAGAGCGGGTTGTGGGTCGGGGTGGCCCGGTGGTGGGTGATCACGGGGTGTCGCGGGGTGTGGCATCGCGTGTTGTCAGCAGGTCGGTCATCAGACCGATCTCGCTGGTTTGGCCGTCCACCATGGCTTGGGCTAGGCGGGTGACTTCGGGGGTGTCTGCGGTGTCGACGGCGGCTTGGGCCATGTCGATACCGGCGATGTGGTGGGTGATCATCAGCTGAAGGAAGAGAATGTCACTGCCCGTGCCCGTTGCCTGTTGCAGTTGCTCCAGTTCAGCAGACGTGGCCATTCCCGGCATCGCGGAGAAATCTGGGGTGCCAGGCTCGGCTGTCGGGTCCAGGTCCATGCTTGGCGTGTTGGTCTCGGGCGTCCATGCCATCCGCGGACCTGGTCGTGCTGATGGCAGGTCCCATTGCTGCAGCCAGCCCTGCATGGTGCCGATTTGGGTGCTTTGGGTGGTGGCGATGTCGTAGGCCAGCAGGTCGATGTCGGTTGTTTCGGAGTTTCGAAGTGCGATCAGGGACATCTCGACTGCTTGCGCGTGGTGTTCGCTCATGTCCCGGGCGAATCCGGCGTCGACGCTGTCGGTCTCTGGTGGGTTCGGGGTGAAGATCAACCAGCCCAGGAGGAGTCCCAGTGCTGCCATGCCGATTGCGATGCCGAGCAGGTGTACACGTCGGACGTTGAGGCTGGATTCTCTCGATGGCTGACTGGTCACTGCGATCCGAGCGCAAGGTCGGTGGTGGTTCCGCCGGTGCACGCGGCGCCGGGCTCTGGGGATTGGGGGCCCTGCTTGTACTCGGTGACGAACAGTTCGAGACGCTCGTCCTGCGCGGACTCGACGCCGAGTTGTCGGCCCCAGGCGGTGGCGACCACGGGATCGGTTTGGGTTTCGTTGGGGGAGAGCATCATAAACTCTTGGTCGGCGAGCTCGACCAGCCGCTCGCGCTGCGCGTCGGGGATGTCGGGGTGGTACGTCAACCAGACCGCGCCGTGCTCTAGAGAGTGAACCGCGTGGTGGGCCGGGATGGGGTCGGTGTATATGCCGCAGTCCCACCAGGCTTGGTTGTGGACACCGCCAGCGGGTGGGTCCTGTTCGTACTCGACGGCTTCGGCGACGTGGTCACGTCCCAGATCCTCGTACTCAACGACCGCGGACAGGTCTGTCCTGGTCGCGATGGCATACCCCACAGCCCCGATGATGACAGCGATGACCAGGGCCGCGCTGCCCCACACGAGCAGGGACCGGCGACGCTCTTGGGCCCTGGCTTGGCGTTGCATTGCCGCGGCGCGTTGGGCGCGTTCGGTCGGCGGTTGGCGACGGGCCATCAGTCCTCCTGAACTGGTGAGAGAGGTGAAACTGGTGGGGCAGGCCAGCGGCCCCGCAGGTGGAGAAGATGAGCGGGGCCGCTGGTAGTGCTCGGGTGTTAGCCGACGCGTCCGTAGCTGGTGACGCCGGAGAACATCTTGCGTTTTTGGGTGGGCAGCCCGGCCCGGCCGGAGTCGTAGATCATGCCATTACCGGCGTAGATCGCGTTGTGGTAGGCCGGTGCCCCCCAGAACACCAGATCACCGGGTCGCGGCTGAGAGACCGGGGTGGTGGCTTGGCGCTGTTGTTCTGCGGTGCGCGGCAGGCTGATGCCGGCCTTGGCGAACACATACTGGGTGTAGCCGGAGCAGTCGAACCCGGTGGATGGGCTGGTGCCACCCCAGGAGTACATGATGCCGGTGTACCGCTGGGCGTAGGCCAACACAGAACTCCCAGCACTCGACGATGTCGACCGGGTGGAACTACGGGAGGCCGAAGACTGCGAACTGGAACGCCCGGAGGTGCTCAACCCCATCTGACGGCTGGTGATCGGGCCGACGATGCCATCTGGGACGAGGCCGTGACGGGATTGGTACCGCTTGACCGCGGCGTGCGTCAAAGGTCCGAAAATCCCGTCCTGGTACGTGCCGACGATGCCCTGCACGGTCTTCACCGAGCCACCCCTGGAGCCCCACCGCAGCGTGCTCGTGCTCGGGTGTGCGGGCACCGGTAGCAGGGGTGCTGTTACGGCTGGGGTCTGTGTCAGCGTGACAGCGGGGACCTGGGCCGGGGCCGCGGGCACTGTCGGCGCGGCTTGAGCACTTGTGGCCATCGCGGCCACCAACGCGGTGCTGGTGCTCATAGTTGCACCCGCTCGGACCAGGTTTTTAGTGGTGATGGTGCGGGCGGCGCGGTGACGCGGTGTGTATGACGCGGGCATGGTGTGCCTTTCTCCTACGCCTACGAGGTGAGCTGTCGGGTTCGGACTGGAGTTGCCCGGTGACACACCGTCACGGCGTTGTGCCACTACACCCCACGAGGCGGTGAATGCCTCGATTGAGTGGTTTCCCCGCTCCTGCCGCGCGGTCACAGACGAACCCATCCACGGTGGCAGGACTCGGCGCCATGGCAGGTGCCCTCAGATGAGGAACGACGAAACAGTACCCCCCACAGGTACGAATGTCACGTTTTGGTAACGGCACGGGTTGTGACCCTTGCGCTGGCAATAACAATGACTATCCGGCATTTGTACCTATACCGGGCAAGGGTACGCTCGTCGGGAGGCAGATGTCGATGCGAAAGGAGATACGTCTGTGAGTTCCGGTGACACGAAGTGGTCGAGCGTGCTCCTTCCTGGCGGCGCGCGCGTCGGGTCGGGGATTAGGCGAGGCATGGGTCGGCGCAAGATCGCGACGGGCGGTTTCGCAGCGGTGATCCTGATGGCCGGGTGCGCGGATACGCCCAATAGCAGCCCGGTCGAGAGTGGGTTTGTGGGGGAGGAGCACAACCGGGTGGACGTGATGTTCGCGCAGATGATGATCCCGCACCATGATGACGCCATCGCGATGGCCGAGTACTTAGAGCAGGTCGATGGTGTGGACCCACGGGTGGATGAGTTGGCTGCGGGCATCGTGGAAGCTCAGGTAGCCGAGAACGATGAAATGAACTCGTGGCTCAGCGAGCGGGGATACTCGCAGGTCAATAGTTCCCCAGGGCAGGTGAACGAGGAGGCCGTGGCGGGCACGAGCGCAGCTGACATTGAGGAGTCGTTCCTGACCGAGATGATCGCCCATCACGAGCACGGTGTGGACATGGCTCGCGGAGCCGCGAACCGTGGCCAATCACCGGTCATGACCGGGTTGGCTCAAGGTATGGTCGAAGACCAGGGCGAGGAGATCGAGTTGATGCGTAGCCTGTTGAGCGAAAACTGAGTTATTGGTATGGCTTCGTTGGACGAACCGCGCCAAATGGTGGTGACCAGGCGGTGGTCGCTTCGCGCCACGCTGGTTGTGGTGAGCGGTCTCTTGGTGGCGGGGTGCGGTGGAACCGTGGAATCAGACATCGCTGCTCAGGCAAGGCAAGGCGATGATAAGGGGTACATCGCTGGTGATGGCACGGTGCAACAGATCGCCGCACCAGATCGCAAAACGCTCATTGAAGTGACCGGGACAACACTGGAGGGTCAGGACTGGTCGTCGAAGGAGGC
>JBATUU010000195.1:0-2500 GCA_049671385.1 Ornithinimicrobium sp.
GCGCGGAGCTCGGAGACGTAGGAAGCGAAGGTGACGGCGCACAGCAATGGACCGTACCCGCCGAGGTAGACGAACACCGGGCTGAGCCGGCGCATACCCTTCTCTTCAGCCTTCTTTCCCAGCCAGGCGACGGGCATACACAGCGCCAGCCAGGAGTAGGCGACGAGCATGACCACATGGGTGGTCGTGTCTCCCCAGGCGAGGCCGGTCACCTGCGTCCACAGGCTGACGATCCAGGAGAACAGCACCGGTGCGCACGTATAGAGGATCACCAGCAAAGAGACCAGCCCCGGGAAGGCGATGCCCTCACGCCAGGCACGCCTGGCCGTTGTCGGGTCGATCGCGAGCGCGAAGGTGGTGATGAAGACGTAGGACAGCGCGTTGATGATCCATAGGTGGCGGAACAGTTCCCAGGAGCGCTCGAAGTCTACGAAGTAGAGGGTGAGGAGCGCGGCCGACGACACGATCATGAAGACCGGCAGCAGGAAAAGGCAGAACCAGAAGATGCCGAAGGTGATGCTCCCCAGGTTGTGGTCGGGGTCCGGTCGGAACCAGAGGTGCTTGTAGCGCAGGGTCACCTGCACATTCCCGCGCGCCCAGCGCAATCGCTGCTTCCACAGCCCGACGATGCCGTCCGGCTCTTCCGCCCAGACGGTGGCGTTGCCGTCGAAGACGACCTTGTTGCCCGCGATCTGGGTGTTGAACGTGGTGAAGGTGTCCTCGGCGAGGCTGGAGGTGTCGATGCGGCCACCGATCGCTTCGAGGTTGGTGCGCGAGTGCAATTGCGCTCCGCCGGCGAGGCAAGCAAGGGCGCCGAGCACGTTCTGGCTCCGACGAGCGGCGGCCTGGGCAGTGACGTACTCGTAGGCGATGAACCGCTGGAGGTAATTGCCCGGTTGGCTGCCCTCCTTGATGTAGGCGGTAACGGCGCCGACCTCGGGGTCAGCGAGGTGGCGCGTCATCTTGCGTAGGGAGTCGGGCTCGTAGATGACGTCGGCGTCCATGATGAGCAGCGCCTGCATCCAGTCGTCGGCGAGGATGATGCCCAGCCCGTGGTTGAGCGTGTGCGCCTTGCCCTCTCCGCCCTTCTCGCGGCGGAGGTGAACGACCTGGCCCGGGTATTCGCGGCCCTTGGCCTGGACTACCTCGGGTGTGGCGTCGGTGCTCGCGTCGTCGACGACGTAGACCCGCAGTCGGTCCGCCGGGTAGTCGAGCCCTACCAGCCGGTCGATGCTGGCTTCCAGCACCAGGGCCTCGTTCCACGCGGGGACCAGGATGGCCACTCTGGGTTCGTACGGCGCGGTCTCAGCGTAGTGGTTTTTCCAGGCGTGCTTGCCGATCAGCAGGAACTGGTAGGTCGCGGCGAGCAATGGCACCGCCCCGGCCAGGACCAGGCCCACGAGCACCCAGAGGCCCAGAGCGGCCATGAGGTCCAGAGCCTCACCCAAGGTCATCAGGCCTCGATCGCCCGGGCGGCGGCGGCCACGTGGTCCCACGCGCCGACGGCATGCGGCCCGTGTGCGTCCGAAGAAGGCACGAGATCCACGCCCAGTCCGCACAGCGCTTGGACCATCGGAAGCGATGGGGTGCGCCATTTCTCGTTGACTTCGATGACTGCTCCGGCCGCACGGACGGCTGATGCCAGTGTGGCGAGCATCTCGTCGGTGACGACAGACAGGTCGATTCCGGCCTTTGGGAGCACGCTGAAGAGGTGGCCGAGGACCACGCGTTCGTGCACGAAGACGGCTCGCACTGTGGCCAGAATGAGCTCGGCGACAGCATCGGCGGCTAACACCTCCCCGGCTTCGATCCTGCGGCGCATCTCTGTGGGGGTCACGGGGCCCGAACGAGTGGGGAACTGGTGGTCTGCGACGACAACCTGTTCGATGCCGTGACGGTCGGAGGGGATGTCCACTCGGCCTCGCGCGTCGAGGATCTTCGCCTCCACCCCACACACCACCTCGATGGGAGAGCTCTTGCGGATGCGGTCGATCTCAGTGATGTAGCCCGGGAGCCAGGTGGTGTGAGCGCGGACGTGGTCGGTGACGTGGATCCGGCGCAGCCCTGCGGCGCCCGCCGCCCGCACCATCTCCTCGGGGGAGGCAGTGCCGTCGGTGATGCTGGTGTGGGTGTGCCAGTCAGTGCCGAGGTCCAGGGGCAGGGTCATCGAAGCGCTCCTCTTGCATCAATTCCGGAGTAGTCACCGATCTCGACGACGATGTCGGCCAGATAGCGCACCATCGCGACCTCGCGAAAAGGCACGTGTGCAGGGACCTGCTCGCCGAGAGCCTCGGCGAGTGCGAGGGCGGCGAGGTTGGCTCCAGCGGCGGCCGACAGGACGAGGGAGCCGGGCACGCGGGGATTGACCTCCAGCAGCGCCGGACTCCCGTCGCTGCGGCGACGTAGCTGGACATTGGCGACTCCGCGCAGTCCGATCGCGCGGCACACGGCCACGGCTTGGGCGATGGAGGCGTCGTCGGCCCAGGTGCGGCCGGCGACT
>JBATUU010000196.1:0-2313 GCA_049671385.1 Ornithinimicrobium sp.
GGACCGGCGAGGCCGCAAGAATATCGAGGAGCCGATCAACATCAGCGAGGAGTTGCTTGTTGGGTGGTACGAGCGCCTCGACGGCAACGAGGTCGCCATCGGGGTTGCGTCGCAAATCGACCCACCCCATCAGCTCCATCGCGGGCAGGACTTCACGCTCAAGGAAGCGGCTACCGATGTGAGCCTCGATCGCGATTGCCCGGACCCGCTCTATAGTGGAGACTTGGGAGTCGCGGAGGCGCCAGGCCATCTCGTAGACCTGCCCTGCGAACTGGAGCGACTCGAAGGCGGCGTGCGCCGTGGAGATCGTGTATGCCGCAAGGTGTCGACCAAGCCCAAGCAAGAGCTCAGCGTTGGAGAGCATCGGAGCCTTCCTTGGCAGTAGATGGATCACTAGCCCGCCGAACTCTACTCGCCGAAGGGCGATGTGCGGGTGTGACCTTTGGATGTCCAGGAGAAATTCAAGTTCTGTCCGCGTACTGACGCTTTGATCCCGGACCGGCAAAGACCGCCAGGTGATGTCTCGAAGAGCCGATTTGGCTTGATTGTAACTGTTAGTCGCTGGCTTCGGGGCTTTCACCCGAGCAGGTTTCTCACTTCTCCCTGCGCACGGTCGACCGGCATGCCAGCCACCAGTTCAACAACGCGCACACCGGAGGACACGTGGTCTTGTGGCGGCAAGTTGTCCGTCCGAGTCAGATCACTCTTTGCCCCGTGAGGACGCGGTGCCTTTCTTGCTGTGAGGGCCTGTTGTGCGCCAGCGGCTCCTAGCAGGTGGTGAACTTTTGGCGTCGCGTTGCGTCATAGTGGGCGATGTGACGCACCTTCTTGACGGCGAATCGCCAGTGAGCCAGTTGTCAGAACCCGTCCGACTCTCGGCAGTACAGCGATGTAGTGACCGGTGCGCCGCCTGGGTAGCCGCCAGCCACTCATCGCCGAGGACCGGGGGCCCCGAGCGATGAACCCCCGCGGAGCTTATGGCGCTCAGCTCGTCGCTGGCTGGCTCGCAGTTTTTCGCCCTCGGTGTTCGGCGTGGTTCTGGGGCCGCTCGGAGGTGGTGGGCTGAGTCGTCCGGCGAGTCGAGCCTGGTGCCTGGAGGTGTCGGGGTCTTTCATGGGCGGCCCGGTGGGGCTGGGTTCGGTGGGTGGGATGCCGTGGGCGGCTCGCCAGATGGCTAGGTCACCGATCAGTTCAGCGTCGATGTCCGGCGGCAGGGCTCGTTGCCAGGGCATGCGGTCGGTGGCACCGACCTGCTGTGCCTCGTTGGCCACCCGTTGCTTGAGGTCCTCAACCCTGGTGCTGAGCCGGTCGAGGTAGTCGTTCATGTCCGGCTGGTGTCGTAGCACGGGTGGGACGTCGGGCAGCCAGGGCAGGGGTGTGTCCCGGTAGGAGGGTGGGGTTGTGCCGGCGATGCGCCAGGTGAGGGCGGCGGCGGGGTCGGTGGCTTCGGTGAGGCTCTGCTTGCCGCGGTACCAGGTCGCTTCCTCGATCACGGTTTGGGGTTGGGCGCCGTCGACCCAACGCAGGGCGAGTTGTCCGCGTAGGTGGGGGTAGGCCGGTTGTTCGGTGAGGCCGGGCATCCACCGTTCGAGCGCGTCGTCCAGCGCCGCCATCCGCTCACGTCCGAGGTGCTGTTGGGCCAGGACCGGCAGCGCGTCCTGGTAGGCCAGCGCCGCTTCCCGCAACATATGGGCGGCGTCGCCCCGCTCGACGGTCGTGGCCGAGGGGGCGCGGCCGTCGCGGGCGAGGATGTCGGTGAGCATCTGGTGAGGGTCGACGGGAATGTCCTGGACCTTGGGACCGATACCGTCCAACGAGGTCTCGGGAGTGGTGACGTAGAGGTGGTTGGTCCGTCGGCCGCGGGAGAGGGAGACGTACAGGGCCTGGCGGGTCTCGGCGCCGGTCAGGACGGTGTGGGTGGTGTCAACGGTGGCGCCTTGGGCGCCGTGGATGGTGCTGGCGTACCCGAGATGGACGTGCTCGGCGACATACGGCGCCGGTAACGTCAGCCGTCGGGCAGCACAGGTACGGGTGCTGTGGTCTTGGCGTTCGACCGAGACGGCGCCATCTGGGTGGACGGCCACAAGGCGCCACCGGTCGCCGTTCTTAACCCAGGACCCGTCGACGGCCCGCAGGGTGCGGTCGTTGCGTCTGGTGATCACCAGATCGCCGGCGCTGGCGCGGGTGCCATCACCTAAGGACACCTCACGCCCGGGGGGTTGGCCGGTGTCGAGGCGGTCCTTGCGGGCGCGTTGGTTGAGCTCTCGCACGGTGTCGCGGGTGGCCGCCAGCAGCAGGCTGGCCATTCCGGCC
>JBATUU010000197.1:0-6098 GCA_049671385.1 Ornithinimicrobium sp.
CCCCTGGGCTGTATCGGTCCAGAAGGTGCTCGGCATGCGTGCGGGCAGCAGCTGAGGTGCTTTCGCCGGCGAGCATCCTGGCAACCTCAGTGACCCGTTCGCTGCCCTCTACGGCGCGCACCGAGGCTGCGCCGGCCCCTTTGTCGACCACAAAATGTCGCTCGGCGAAGGCGGCTACTTGGCCGAGATGGGTCACGACAATGACCTGGGCGGACTGAGCCAACCGATCCAAACGGGAGCCCAGGTCGAGGGCAGCAGCGCCGCCTACACCCGCGTCGACCTCATCAAAGACGTAGGTCGGCATCTGAGAGTCGGTACACACCAACTCCAGCGCCAACATGACCCGAGAGAGCTCTCCGCCCGAAGCAGCCTTGCTGATCGGGCGAGCCGGTGTTCCAGGACCGGCGGCGAGCATGATCTGGACGTCGTCAAGACCCGAACGGTGCGGGTGCACCCACTGTCCGTCGATGACCAGGAGATCTGAGGTGGGATCCTGCGCATCGGAGCCGCCACCGTCAGCGTCCGAGCGATGTTCCCCGGCACGCTGAGTCACCACGACATCGACGCTGGCCGAGCCCATTGCGAGCTCGCGCAACTCGCTGGTGACTCGCTGCCCGAGGGAGGCGGCAGCTTCACGGCGCAGCGAACTGAGCGCGTTCCCACTGGCGGCGACATCGTTGCGTGCGACGACGATCTGCTCGGTCAGTTCTTCGACGCGCTCGTCGCTGTCGTCGATCTCCGTCAGTCGCTCTCTCGCCTGTTGGGACCAGGCCAAGACCTCGGTGGTCGTCGTGCCGTAGTTGCGCAGTAGGGCGGTGAGTTGGGCTCGGCGTTGTTGAACGTCGGCGAGGCGTTGGGGGTCGCTCTCCAGCGCGCCGGCATAGGCACCGAGCTCGCTGGCGATATCGGCCGTCAAGTAACTCACCTCGGCGAGACGTCCGGCCAGATCCCGCAGTTGCTCGTCGTGCTCATTCATCAGCGTTAGCTCTGCGGCGGCACGACCGAGCAGATCCAGCGCGGGGACCGCCTGGTCGAAAGAGTCGTCGCCAGCGAGCACTTGGTGAGCACCCGTTGCCGCAGTGCGGAGCCCGTCGACATGGGCCAGACGGCTCTCTTCCTCGGCGAGCACGTTTTCCTCACCCTCGCGCGGCGCCACAGCGTCGATCTCGCCAAGTGCGGCGCGCAACATTTGCGCCTCGCGCCCACGTTCGGTGCGCATCGCGTTCATCTGTGCGAGCCGTTCCCGGGCACGCCTCCAGGTCTCCAGATCGGCTTGGTAGGTACGACGGCGCTGGTGCAGCACTGCGCCCCCGAACTCATCGAGCAAGTCCCGGTGTTGGTCCGGGTGTCTGAGCCGCCATTGATCTGCCTGTCCGTGGATGGCGACCAGGTGTTCGCCGATCTCACGCAGAACTCCGAGAGGCGCGCTGCGGCCACCGACGAACGCCCGGGAGCGGCCCGTCGAACGCACCGAGCGGGACAGCACCAACCCCTCGCCTACCTCTCCCCCAGCCTCAGCGGCCCGCTGAGCGGAAGGATGATCAGGAGCGACGTCAATGTCTGCATCAACGCTTACCTGATCGGTGCCCGTGCGGACCAGCTGCGACTCGGCGCGGTCGCCGAGCAGTAGTCCCAGCCCCGTCACGACCATGGTCTTGCCTGCACCGGTCTCACCCGTGACGACGTTCAGTCCTGGGCACAACTCCATCTCAGCGTCCGTGATCACACCGAGATCCCGGATGCGCAGGTGAGTGAGCAACGCTGTCGCCTAGTTCGGACGACGGGCCGGTCCGCGCCAACCCTCGACGTTCAAATGAAACTTGGCAACCAGTCGGTCCGTAAAGGGTGAGGATGACAGCCTCGCAATCCGAACCGCGGCTTCGCTGCGACGGACTTCGATCCGGGCACCAGGAGCTACCTCGAAAGAACGCCGGCCATCACACCACATCACCGCTGAGCCATGTGTCTCGGGCACCAGCTCTACCGCCAGCCTGGTGTTGGGGCCGAGCACCATCGGTCGGGCAAATAGCGCGTGCGCCGAGATCGGCACCAGAAGAAGGGCCGCAACGTCTGGCCAGACCACAGGGCCACCGCCAGAGAAGGCATAGGCCGTCGAGCCGGTGGGCGTGGCCATCACCACACCGTCACATCCCCATGTGGACAGTGGTCTGCCATCGACTTCGACCGCCAGCTCGATCATCCGCTCCCGAGCAGATTTTTCGACGGTAGCCTCGTTCAAGGCCCACGTGCGACATACGGTCTTGCCGTTCTGCACGACGTCCACGTCCATCGTCATCCGGTCCTGGACCGTGTAGTCCCGGCCCACCACGTGATCGACAAGCCAGCCGATCTCCTCCTCCTCAGCTTCGGCCAAGAATCCAACGCGGCCGAGGTTGACACCGAGCAGCGGCACCCCAGCGGGCCGGGCCAACTCAGCACCGCGCAAGATCGTGCCATCCCCGCCAAAAACCACCACGAGCTCAGCGCCCTCGGCACTTGGGTGGCAGCCAAGGGAGCGGTCGTCCGCTGCAGTGAGGGGGCTGTGATCAGAGGTCACCAACGCTGGTGCGAGATCAACCGCGATGTCGTGCTCACCGAGTCGAGCGGCGAAATCGCGGACCATCGCCGGCACTTCAGGACGGCGCGGATGGGTGACGAGTAATACGCGGCGCGTCATCGGCGACCCTCCTGCTCTAGGTTTTCGGCCAGTGCAAAAGCAGCGGGCTGGTCCATCATGCCTGGCACGGCTGGCGACAACCAGAGCAGGTACTCGATGTTCCCCCCTCGACCGGTGATAGGGCTGCGCATGACTCCTCGTAGAGCGAGCCCGCCCCGGTATGCAGTTGCCATCACGTGTTGAACGGCCGCCACTCGGCTGCTGGCTGAATGCACAACACCGCCGCTGCCCACGGCCTGGCGGCCCACTTCGAATTGTGGCTTGACCAGGACTACCAGCGATCCGCCCATCTGGCACCAGGGCGCGACATGCTCCAACACGGTTGCTGCCGAGATGAACGAGACGTCCATGACAATCAGGTCGGCCGGACCGACATCCTCCCCGCTGAGCGAGAGCACATGTGTGCCGGATACGTCTGTGACGCGGGGGTCGGCGGCAAGGCTGGCAACCAGCTGCCGCGTGCCAACGTCGATGGAGAGCACGCTGGCAGCCCCATGGCTCAGCAGGACTTGGGTGAAACCTCCGGTGGATGCGCCGATGTCGATGCAGCGACACTGGGTGACCACCAGGCCCACTGGCGTCCAACGGTCTAAGGCTGCGAGCAGTTTGTGTGCCGCGCGACCAACCCACTGCTCCACGCCATCGGTTCTGGAGATCTCGGCCGAGTCCTGCACACGGCGTGCAGGTTTGGTCACGGTGCGGCCATCGACCTGCACACGACCAGAAACGATCACATCCTTGGCTTGGTCCCTCGAACGGGCAAGTTTGCCGCGCACGACGGCAACATCGAGACGCATCATGTGCCTGCGCTCAGTCACGGTCAGCGGACAAGATCGCCTGCAGCCGTTGGTGCGCTCGTGTGGCTGCGGCCACCTTTGCTTCCACCGGGTGGCCCGATTCGGACACCGGGCCCGCCAGCTCACTCAGCGCATCGTCGACGCCCGCTTCGTCGGTGCCTGGCGGCATACCCAGATCGGGCTCGGGGGGTCGTTCTACGGTTGAGGACATCACGGTGAGGCTAACGCCAGTGCTGGGCTAAGTCCGGGATGCGGTCGACAATGATGTCGGGAACGAGGTCACCGCTGGCTGCGGATGCGTCGTCGCGGTTATTGACACCGGTCAGCACCAGCGCGCTCTTCACCCGAGCCGCGTTGGCTCCTTGTATATCCGTGTCGAGTCGATCCCCCACCGCGAGCACCCGTTCTGCGGGCAACTCCAGTCGCGCCAACGCGGTCTCGTAGGCCCTACGGTGAGGTTTGCCGACTACCTCCGGCACGGCTCCGGTGCCATGCTTGACTGCAGCAACCAGCGCGCCATTACCCGGCGCGAAACCGCGCGACGTAGGCAACGTGGCATCGTCGTTCGTCACCACCCATCGAGCCCCAGCATTGATGGCATATCCGGCCTCGTGCAGGTCTGTGACGTGCATCTGTGGACCGTACCCTTGCAACACTGCCCAAAAAGGCCGCGGTGGCCCACCTTCTGGGACATCGCCAGCTGCCAGGACATCAAACCCCTGCTCACGCAGTGCGTCACTCACCCCTGGGCCGCCCACGGCCAACACCAGGGGTGCCTTCGACTGCTCCTCCCGGCGATCTGCATCTCGGTGGTCGACCAACCGTCGGGCGCCGATTTGCGAGGACGTCAGTACTTCCTGTGGTGAGGCGTCCACACCCATTGTTCCCAGATGCTTGACGACTTGATCCGGAGTGCGTGATGCGTTGTTGGTCATAAAGAGTACGGAGAGACCATCGCTGCGTGCCGCGTCGATACCCTCCAGCGCCCCGTCGCAGGCGTCACCGTCGACATACACGACACCATCGAGATCAAAGATGATTGCGGCAAAACTCACGTCAGTCACTCTCTTCCAGGTCAATGACGTCACTCATGGAGTCATCTGGCACAACCGGTTCGTCAACCAACCCGAGGCGCAGGGCCGCATCAGTTGACTGATCCATGTCAACACCAGCGGCTCGCCGCAACCACTGGTCCGCTGCTGGCTCGTCGCCTTGCATGCGCAGTGCATCCGAATAGGCGTAATAGACGCGCGCAGCCCACGGCTGATCGTCCGTCACGGTGCGCGTCAGCTGAGCCAACTGATGAACCGCTGCTCGGCCTTGACCCGCATCGGATCTGGCTCCGGCAACCACAAGCTCCAGCTCGATCCGCTCAGCCGCCTGCAGCGTCGCCACCTCCGGTCCTTGTCCCAGGTCGATGGCGCGTTGAGGCCGCCCCAGGCCCCGTTCACTATCAGCCATCAGCGGGAGCAAATGATGCGAGCCCGACAAACGACGCGCGGTCCGGAACTCACCGAGAGCTTTTGACCATTCCCCCCGCCGATAGTGCACTACCCCAAGCATTTCGCGAACGATCGCCACCCGGCCAGCGCGACGCGTGGCGGTCATCGCGTGCTCGAGAGCGCGGTCCAGATCCCCTTGGTCGACCAACGCTGAGACCGCCAAAAGATGCCGGGCCACGCCCTCCGCATTCTCCTTGGATAGCGTTCGCAACTCACGGTGCACAGAACGGTCGGCAAGATCAGCAGTCAAGTGAGAGGGCACCTCCGGCTCTGGCAGTCGCGGGCGCGCATAGTCACGGCCCTCACCGCCAGACGAATTGGAACCGCGGGTACCACCCGAGCTAGGACCACGCTCATTGCTCCGGCGATTATTTCCACGCTCTGGGCTACGAGCTCGCGACGCGCGATCCACTCTTTCTCCTTGTTGAAACGGTAGACATCGATACTGGAGCCACGAGACGCGCTGAGACATGCTTGGAAGGCACCGGAACCCTCAAACACTATCGTCTCATAGCGACCTTGACTCCACACGCCATGACAAACAACTCAAGCCCCGACGTCCGAAGACGTCGAGGCTTGAGTTGAATGGTTGTCCGGCGGTGTCCTACTCTCCCACACCGTCTCCAGTGCAGTACCATCGGCGCTGAAGGGCTTAGCTTCCGGGTTCGGAATGTGACCGGGCGTTTCCCCTTCGCTATGGCCGCCGAAACTCTATCGAGTTATTGGTGGGTTTTAGTCCCGACCGTATCTCGGGAACCACACAGTGGACGCGTAGCATCTTTGTTGTTAAGTTATCGGCTTATTAGTACCGGTCAGCTTCACACATTACTGTGCTTCCACATCCGGCCTATCAACCCAGTAGTCTAGCTGGGAGCCTCTCGGACTTACGTCCATGGAAATCTCATCTTGAAGTGTGCTTCCCGCTTAGATGCTTTCAGCGGTTATCACGTCCGAACGTAGCTAATCAGCGGTGCCCTTGGCAGGACAACTGACACACCAGTGGTTCGTCCATCCCGGTCCTCTCGTACTAGGGACAGCTCTTCTCAAGTTTCCTACGCGCGCAGCGGATAGGGACCGAACTGTCTCACGACGTTCTAAACCCAGCTCGCGTACCGCTTTAAT
>JBATUU010000198.1:0-3757 GCA_049671385.1 Ornithinimicrobium sp.
GGCGGGGGGTCGAGGGCTACGTCGAGCCGGCGACCAATGTGAGCACCACCACGCTGGTTCTGATTGCCCACGACGGCGAATGGACGCGGCGAGCAGTGGGCACGCCAGCTGCCGGCTTCGGTGTGTGCCGCGAATTGGGCATCCCGGTGTATGACGTCAATCAGATCGGCTACCCGGCTCGGATGCGCGAGTGGTCTCGCCGCCAGCGCGAGTAAATAAGCTCGCTCGCAGGTCGACCCGGTGTCAGACTGACCGCCAACGCACCATCTGAAAGGTCACCGCCATGTCAACCGAACAGCATGATGAGACTGCAGAGCGCGATGAGAGTGACGAACAGACAGCGCTGAAGCGCAAGTTTCGGGAAGCCTTGGAGAAAAAGAACTCACACGGTGGCGCTGACGTCTCGGACACCGGCGACCAGGGCAAGGTGACCGGGGCCCAGGAGGCGAAGACGAGCGGCGCCCAGCAGATGTTCCGCCGCAAAAGCGGTTAGCCGGTGGCGTCAGGGCCAGCGGAGTAGCCGCGGACCACCTCGATCAGTGCTCGCACGCCCGCGCCGGTGCCGCCCTTGGGTGTGTAGCCGAAGGCGGACTTGTCGTTGAAGGCCGGGCCGGCGATGTCCAAGTGGGCCCATGGCAGCTCCTTGCCGGCGTCGTCGGTGCCGATGAACTCGGCCAGGAACGTGGCAGCGACCATGGCACCTCCGAACCGTTCACCGGTGTGTTTCACGTCAGCCACCTGCGAGTCCATCTGGGCGCGAATCTCCTCGACCAGCGGAAGCTGCCACGCGGGCTCACCCACTGTCGCGGCCGAGTCCAACACCCGGGAGACGGTGGCGTGGTGCTTGCCCATCACCCCTAGAGTGCGCTCACCCAGGGCGATGGTGCAGGCACCGGTCAACGTGGCGATGTCGAAGATCGCGTCAGGCTTTTCTTCCGAAGCCAGCGCCAGACCATCGGCCATCACCAACCGTCCCTCGGCGTCAGTGTTGATGATCTCGACGGTCTTGCTACCCCGCATGGTGACGACATCACCGGGACGCTGGGCCAGGTCGCCGGTCATGTTCTCAGCCAGGCACAGGTAGCCGGTCACCGCGACGGGGAGTTGTTGCTCGGCGATGGCGATGATTGCCGCCGCAACAGCGGCCGCCCCACCCATGTCGCACTTCATCGTCACCATGCCGGTGGCCGGCTTGAGACACAAGCCGCCGGAGTCAAAAGTGATGCCCTTGCCGATGAGGGCGATACGTGCTGACGGCCGCTTGGGTTCATACCGCAAAGTGACGAGCCGCGGCCCACGAGCCGAGCCTTGTCCCACTCCGATCAGCCCACCGCAGCCTTCGGTGGCCAAGCGCTCCGGGTCCCAGATCTCGACGCTGACC
Organism: Ornithinimicrobium sp.; assembly: GCA_049671385.1. Lineage (GTDB taxonomy): Bacteria > Actinomycetota > Actinomycetes > Actinomycetales > Dermatophilaceae > Ornithinicoccus. The sequence continues at coordinate 1,382 of JBATUU010000198.1, forward strand.
GATGAGCCGGCGTGTCGGGTCACTGAGGTTGCGAAGGACTCCGGGTACAACTCGTTCGGCGGAGTGTTGACCAGATCTCTGGCGTAGTTGACGGCTCGGACTTCGGCGGTGATGGCCGCCACCATGTGACGGGCCTCGCGTGCGCGCGTCTTGAAACCGAGCACGATGGCCGACTCCAACGCGGATTTCGCCGTGGCCGACTTCCCCGCCCCGTAAAAGGTGTGAAAGACGTAACTGCCCAGGAGGGCACCTTGCCCTGCCGCGGTGGCCAACTCGCTGGTGGGTGTGCCAAGAGCGAACGCAGCCCGTTCCTTGCCTGTCAACGAGCGGGCAGCCCGTCCGGCAGCTCGACGGATGCGCTCATTGCGGTCCGGTCCGGCGTCCGCACTGGCTGGATCGGCGGCGCCCGTTCCAACCACAAGCACCAGGGGAGCGGCCACCTTGTCCACGGCGGTCAGTTGCACCAACTCCTCCGGCGAGCCGTCGGCACCGAGCGCGATCAGTGAAGCATCGATACTGGCCCGCACCCCGCGCGGCAGATCGATGTCATCGTGGAGCACAGCCTTGCCCTGGCGTGAGATAGCGGCCAACACCAACACATCGCAGCGGATCGAGGTGGCGCGATTGGAGCTAAAAGACAGGACCGTACCGGGGTTGGACATGACACTCCTCGCTCATGGCTGATAGGACAATGTGACCCTAACCGAGAGCGTGGCGTGGCGATACGACGCTAGGGTCTGGGCATGGATGAGGTAGAGACACAGCTGTCACCGTTGGACGAGGCGCACCACGAGCTCGGTGCCAAGATGGCGGATTTCGGTGCGTGGTCGATGCCGATCGAATACACCGGCGGCGGGGTCGTTGCCGAACACCATGCGGTGCGCCAGACGGTTGGCCTCTTCGACGTTTCCCATTTGGGCAAAGCCCTCGTCGCCGGACCTGGCGCCGTCGATTTCGTGAACTCCGCACTGACCAATGACCTTGATCGCATTGTCGATGGGCAGGCGCAGTACACCATGTGTTGCGCGCAGGATGGCGGGGTGGTGGATGACCTGATTGCCTACCGGGTCGCTGAGGACGAGATTTTCCTGATCCCGAACGCCGCGAACACCTCAGGTGTGGTGGCGCTGTTGGCGCAGGCTGCTCCCAGCAGCATCACGGTCACCGGGGCCCACCACGACTACGCGGTCTTGGCTGTTCAAGGTCCTGCCAGCGACCGGGTGTTGGGCGATCTCGGGTTGCCGACCGATCATGACTTCATGTCATTCGTGGACGCGACCTGCACCACCTCGGCAGGCACGGACGTACAGGTGCGGGTATGTCGCACTGGATACACCGGAGAGCGCGGCTTCGAGTTGGTGATCCCCACCAGTGATGCAGCGGCAGTGTGGGCCGATGTGCTCGCGAGGGTCGTTGAGGCCGGCGGACGGGCGTGTGGTCTTGGTGCCCGAGACACGCTGCGCACCGAGATGGGGTACGCCTTGCACGGGCAGGACCTCAATGCAGACATCTCTCCTGTCATGGCCCGAACGGGATGGGCCGTGGGGTGGGACAAGCCGCAGTTCTGGGGGAAGGACGCGCTCATCGCGCAACGCACGGCAAAGGATGGGCCGCTCTCTCGAGGTCTGGTCGTCACCGGTCGGGGCGTGCCGCGGGCCGGCTGCAGTGTCGCCAGTGTGGAGGGTGAACGTGTCGGCGAGATCACATCGGGGACGTTCTCTCCCACCCGCAAGCAAGGAATTGCCTTAGCGCTGCTCGACCGCAGCGTGTCCGTCGGTGATGAGGTCGTCATCGACGTGCGCGGCCGCGACGTGGCGGCTCAGGTGGCCAAGCCCCCGTTCGTGGACGTGCATACTCGCTAAGTCTGGCAGTGCTGGCTCCCGGCTGGAACCATCGGCATGTCAGTCAGGTCCACCACTCTGCCGGCGATGAGCAGATGCAGCAGGTCGCTGGTGGCGCTGAGCCGAGCGGCCAGGAGGCGCGAGGCGTCGTGTACCGAGTAGCCCGCGTCATGCGTGGTCTGGGGGACCAACCAGGAAAGGTCGTGACCGATGGTGACAACGTCGTAAGGAAGGTGGCGTCGAGCCACTTCAAGTTCTTCGACGTGAGCGTCCACCCAAGGGCGCAGGCCATGCAACAGCACCGGGCGGCGAGCACTGAGGAGAGCGGAGGCGAGGTGGGTGCCGACCAGACCACCGTCGATCGTGGTGACCTCGGTGTGGGAGCGCAAGAGCCACTGCCCGTACCGCATGGCTTCAGTGAAGTCGGTACCCAGCACCAAGGTGGTGCTCATCGAGGCTCCCTTCGCGCAATCGAGGAGGCGCTCATGCCTAGCGACTGCACTGTAGCCGCTCGCCTCACTGGGGCAGGCAACAC
>JBATUU010000199.1:0-2417 GCA_049671385.1 Ornithinimicrobium sp.
TCTCATTCTGACCAGGCATTTCACGCCTCTGACCAGGGGTTATATCTGCACAGGTATCTTGAGGCGAGTGGTCAGTCATTGACACAAAGTGCCATAAAGCGCCACCCTTGTTGCACGTATGTTGCACGAAATCGAGGGAGTGACGATGGGACGGCGTGGTTTTGGGAACATTCGCAAGCTGCCGTCGAAGCGGTGGCAGGCCAGCTACTACGGCCCGGACCTGGTCCGGCACGCAGCTCCGCATACCTTCGCGAACAAGATGGACGCGGAGGGCTGGCTAGCGCAGGAGCGCGCCCTCACGGCTGACGTCGACTGGGTCCCTCCCGGACGCCGGGCGGAGTTGAAGGAGCGACTGGCGCCGCCCACCTTCGGGGAGTACGCGCGACAGTGGCTTGCAGATCGATCCCTGAAGCCGCGCACGCGCGATGGGTATGAGCACCTGCTCCGGCGCTATCTCGACCCAGAGTTCGGTGATCTACCGGTGCCGGACCTGACCCCGGCCGTGGTGCGCCGGTGGTGGGCCGGGCTGGGGTCGGATCATCCGACCGTGAACGCCCGGGCCTATGCGCTGTTGCGGGCGATCCTCAGCACGGCGGTGACCGATGAGCTCATTCCGACCAATCCGTGCCGGGTGCGGGCCGCTTCCAACCCTCCGACGAAGAAGGAGGTCCGTCCGGCCACTCCGGCTGAGTTGGAGATTCTTGTTTCAGAGATGCCGGATTCCCGCCAAGCGTTGGTGTTGCTCTGCGCCTGGTGTGCGCTGCGTATTGGCGAAGTGCTCGAGCTTCGGCGACGCGACGTCGATCTTGAGCGGAAGGTCGTGTCCGTGACGAGGGCGGTGTCGTCGGTTGGAGGGCAGCCCGTGGTGGGCACCCCGAAGTCTGCGGCAGGGACTCGCCAGGTCGCGGTTCCGCCGCACATCGTCCCGGCCTTGCAGCATCACCTCGACGCTCATGTCCGCCGCGGTGCAGACGCGTTGCTCTTCCCGTCGGTGCGGGACCCCCACAAGCACCTTCAGCCCACCGTCATTCACCAATCGTGGCGTAAAGCACGAGCGAAGGCCGGCCGTGAGGACCTACGGATTCACGACCTGCGCCATACCGGGGCGACCTTGGCTGCCATGGCGGGAGCAACGCTCGCAGAATTGCAGGCACGCCTTGGTCACTCGACCGTCGGCGCTGCCCTGCGCTACCAGCACGCCGCCCAGGGCCGTGACGCCGAGATCGCCGCCAAGCTCTCCGACCTCGCAGGCGGCAGTTCAGGGACTGGAAGCTCGCCCTCGACGCTGTGATTTGCGGCGTCTGGCGTATGCGTCGAGCCAATCCTCAATGCGTCGAACCTGCATCGGCACTGCGCGCACCAGTTGCGCGCGCTGGTGCAACAACTCGAGATCGACCAGATCAGCGTCGAGCAGGGCCACGACGAACTCGAAGTCCTTCATGCGTCCTGCGACCAGCTTGGAAAGGACAAGATCGTGCGGCTCCAAACAGCGCCCAGTCGCACCGTTTGCGGCTGCTGGTGAGTACGCGACTATTCGCTCACGCCATCCATCGGGCAGCGTGGCGGTGGTCACATCCACGCCTTGGCGTAATAGCCGTTCATCTCGTGGAACGGCGAGCCTTCGCCAAGCATTCCGTCAACCATGTCTGTCTTGTGCAGTTCAGGGTCGTGGTCGAAGAAGACGTCGACTTCGATCGAGGCGTGGGCTGGCTCAGGCAGGTCGTTCTCGTCGTAGCTTCCTAGGATCGCCTGGCTGCCGACGACGATGACCTCGTTGTCGGCAGCGACCACCGCCGCTGCACGCAGGATGTGTGCAAGCTGGTCGCGCTTCATCTCTACTTCTTCGCCTGGAACGCCGCCAAGGTCCGCTCTCGATCCTCGCTGCTCAGCACGCCCGCAAATGGAGAATTTGCGCGCAGTTCACGGGCCAGAGGCGTCTGCGAGGTCAATGTGTCGAGAATTTGCTCCACCGGGCCATCGAGTAGGTCTTCCCACTTGCGAAGCCACATCGCGCCCTGACCACGGGTGTGCTTGGTCTGCATCAGTGCCAGGTTCTCGCGCGCCCGGCGCAGGACTGTTTCTGGGTCGCGCACGAGCTGGCCAGCGACAGCGACGTTCAACCAGAGGCTGCGGCGGTCCGAACGGTTCATCTTCGTGGTGCGGTGCCGTGCACGCTCTACGTCCTGCCGACGAAGGCGACGATGCGTCCCCACCGTTAGGTAGGGCAGGGCCCCCGACGTGCATAGGTCGACCACGTGCTGACGCGAGCATCCGAGGAGCCGCGCCGCTTGGCCAGTGCTCAGGAGTTGCTCGGTGGAGGGCTCAGGCATGGTGGTGCTCATGTCCAATAGTAGGCTCTTTAGCACCAAAAACACAAAACTTTCCCGTAGGATTCGTGTTTTTGGCGTATAGAAGCG
>JBATUU010000200.1:0-8920 GCA_049671385.1 Ornithinimicrobium sp.
CTGGTGATGAGCTTGTTCGGCGGGGTGCTGTGCGTGCTGGCTGCTCGTGACCTGCTGGCCCAACGCTCGGCCGCGAGCTGACCGCCCACCTACATCTGCGGCCCTCAAGGTGAGCAAGCACCTCGCTTCTGAGGCCGGTGAGGACGAAAGGATTCGATGTGCTACCCATCCTGGGCGCAGTTCGCCCCTGGTCAGACCCAACCGTCACGGCTCTGGGGCAGCTCCCGATGCGCGCCCGAGGCGGTGCTCCGCACGATCGGCGCTTAGAGCTGGACGGCACCTGGACCTTCGGCCTCTATGAATCACCCGATGAGGTGCCGGAACGCGCCATCGCCGTCGATGAGCCGTCTGCGGGCCTGTGGCATCAGATTGATGTGCCCGGCAGTTGGCCGGTGCAGGACGTCGGTGACTACCCGCACTACACCAACATCCAGATGCCCTTCAGCGCGCCACCACCGCAGTTGCCCGCCCGCAACCCCACCGGTGTTTACCGGCGTCACTTCGACCTGCCAGCGTCGTGGGCGCAGGAGCGCGTCGTGCTGCACATTGGTGCTGCTGACAGCGTGCACGCTGTGTACCTCAACGGCGCCTTCGTCGGGTACGGCACCGATGCTCGATTGGCGAGTGAGTACGACGTCTCGCGGGCAGCCCAGGCCGGCCACAATGTGCTGGCGGTCGTCGTCATGCGGTTCTCGGCGCACAGCTTCATCGAAGACCAGGACGGCTGGTGGCTCGGCGGCTTGCATCGCAGCGTGCGCCTTGAGGCCCGGCCACGGGTGTCCCTGGCCGATCTGGTCGCCGACGCCGACTGGGACCCCGCAACGGGAGTGGGAAGTCTGCACGTGCGAGCCACGGTCGACTTCGGAGACGAGGGCACGGCATCACCGGGCTATCGCGTCCGCTCCCGGGTCGTCGTGCTGGACGGCTCCGCACTGGCGCCGGAAGGCACGACCGACGTCCCGCACGACGCGACACAGGCATACGAGTTCCAGGGGCATTTCGCGAAGTCCTCCTGGCAGAACCTAGAGGTCTCGCCCTGGTCGGCAGAGAGCCCGACGCTGTATCGAGTCGAGTCCGAGCTGCTTGACGCCGATGGCGCGGTCCTGGATCGTGCCGCGGTGCGCGTCGGGTTCCGTCGAGTGGAGATCATCGGACCAGAGCTGCACGTCAATGGCCGCAGAGTCTGGATCTTTGGCGTCAACCGGCACGATCACCATCCCGACCGGGGAGCCGCGGTGACCGTCGATGACATGCGCGAGGACCTCGTCGCGATGCGCCGGCTCAACATCAACGCCGTCCGGACCTCGCACTATCCCAACGACCCAGCGTTCTACGACCTGTGCGATGAGTTGGGCTTCTACGTCATCGACGAGGCCAACATCGAATCCCACGGCTACAACTGGTATCTGTGCGATGACGAGCGGTATCGGTCGGCATGGCTGGATCGCGGCGCCCGGATGGTGAGCCGAGACCGCAACCACGCGTGCGTCATCATGTGGAGCCTCGGCAACGAGAGCGGGTATGGCGCCAACCACGACGCGTTGGCCGGATGGATTCGCCGCGCAGACCCCTCGCGTCCGCTGCACTACGAGGATGCGATCCGGATCAAGGGGTGGACTGACGGAGGCCGCCAGGGAACAGACGTGGTGTGCCCGATGTATCCGACCATCGATGAGATAGCGGCCTACGGCGAACTCGTCGCCTCCGGTGTCGCAGACCGCCCACTCATCATGTGCGAGTACTCCCATGCGATGGGCAACAGCAACGGGTCGCTCGCGGACTATTGGGACGTCATCACGGCACAGCCCGGACTGCAGGGAGGCTTCATCTGGGAGTGGAAAGACCACGGTCTGCGCCAAAGGTTGGCAGATGGCTCGAGCCGTCTCGCCTACGGCGGTCAGTTCGGTGATGAGCCGCATGACGGGAACTTTGTGGCGGACGGCATCATGTCAGCCGATCTGGTGCCGCATCCAGCGTGTCAGGAAGTCGCCTGGGTGCACCGACCCGTCAGCACGGACCTGATCGATGGATCCCTACGCATCACCAACCGGCGATCGTTCCGTGACCTCGCCGACTTGTGCGCGCAGTGGGTGCTGATAGCAGATGGCCGAACTGTTGCGACTGGGGTGCTTGAGGTCCCCGAGGTCGGTCCGGAGCACGTCGTGGACATTCCGCTGCCTGATGGCGCCGACCCACCGCAGGACGCGATGCAGGTCCACCTCACTGTGACGTGGGCTGAACGAAGCGACTCCTGGTCCGCACCCGCCGGATTCGTCGTCGCCTGGGATCAGCTGTCGCTGCGCGAGAGGAGTGAGCGTGAGCAGATCCCATCGATCAGCGACCCCGCACCTGATCGCAGCGCGGTGCCACCGGATGTGATCAGCGAACCGATGCCGAATATCTGGCGGGCAGCGACCGACAACGACGGTTTCAAGCTGCTCACACACATCGAGGTCAATGCTCTGGGCTCGCCGTCGCTGAGTCGCTGGCGCGACCTGGGCATCGACCGCTTGGCCGCCGGCGAGGTGATCGGCTACTCGGTCGAGAGCCTCGATCTGAATCCCGGGCAGCAGGTGCTACACCACTTCGACGTCCCGGAACGCTGTGCGGATCTCCCGCGGATCGGGGTGTTGCTGCGCGTCGATCCACGGTTTGACCAGATTCGGTGGAGCGGCCGCGGTCCGCACGAGAACTATGCCGACCGCAACCGTTCGGCGACCCTGGGGCAGTGGACTGCGGGCGTCGAGGAGTCGCCGTACCTCGTCCCGCAAGAGTTCGGCCTACGGACCGAGACCACTGAGCTTGAGTTGGTCGACAGCGTGAAGGCAGATCGGATCCGCTTCACGACGCTGAGCGGGCCCTTCTCCTGGTCGGCGACACGGCATACACCCGATGCCTTGTTCGAGGCGGCCAATGCCAGCGACCTGATCGACGATGAGCACCTCATCGTCTGTTTGGACGCCGCCCATCGAGGCCTTGGCACCGGCTCTTGTGGCCCGGACGTGCTCCCGGCCTACCGGATCGGGTCCGGCGTCTTCGAGCTGGCCTATCGCCTGGAGTACTTCGAGGCAGGCATCGCCGCAAGCGAATCGCGGGTCAGTGGGGGTTAGTCGAACGTGTGTTGACGCACCGACAGACAGGTCACGCAGCCTTCGAGTTTGATGAACTCGCTGATCGCCACGGTGATCACGCGCAGACCGCGACTCCGGAACATGGCGGCGCTGGCTGGGGCTGCGTCCGACATCAACACCGTGCCTGGATCGAGCACCACCACGTGCGCACCCTCCGGCTCGGGAACGGCCAGGAACGAAGGCCAGGATGAGGCGCTGTCGACCAACGGTTCGTAGCCAACCACGGTGCCATCCGGTAACGCAGTGACCTGGCTCTTGAGATGCAAAGTCGTGCGCACCGGCCTGGTCACTACGGTGATGTCGACGTCCGCGAGGTGACGCGCCAGCGCCTCGGCACCCGCGGTCGTCGTTCGCCCGCCTACCCCGACGTATGCCACCTCACCTACTCGCAGCACGTCGCCGCCGTCCAGCGCAATAGTGCCTCCGACCGGCGCGTCCTCGAGCCGCACGACACGCAAACCGTGCCGCACAGCGGCGTCCTGAGCACCGGGGACCTCGGGGACGCGCGAAGCAGCAGCCGGAGCGGCCACGACAGCAAGGTCACCGAAGGTCAGCAACGGGTCCTCGATAAACACGCTGTCCGGACATGTGGGCGCGGGGGCAACCTCGTGGAGCGCAAAGCCGGCGGCGGTGAGCGCGTCGCAATACCCCTGCCACTGTCGCAGCGCCAACGCAGGATCGACAGCCGCGGTGCGCTCGATGTGTGTGACCAGGCCCTCGGCCAGTCGAGGACTCGGCCTGCGAACGAACGCGACTCGATCGGCTGTCATGGCCTTAGACGATGCCACACGGCGGACCCGAGACACCCCCCCGCGTGCGGGCTCGACCCGCAGCGGTGAGACTGGACCCACACCGCCTGCCTTCAAGGAGATGCCGATGGCCACTGTTGCCGACTTGCTGATCGATTCGCTCGCCGACCTGGGCGTCACCACGATGTGGGGCGTGGTCGGAGACGCACTGAACCCCGTCACCGACGCGATCCGTCGCAGTGAGCGAGTCGAGTGGATCGGCGTGCGGCACGAGGAGGTCGGCGCCTTCGCAGCGGGCGCCCAGGCGCAACTCACCGGCACCTTGGGCGTATGCATGGGCACGGTCGGGCCTGGCGGCATTCACCTCCTCAATGGCTTGTACGACGCTAAGAAGTCACACGCTCCGGTGCTGGCCATTTGTGGGCAGGTGTCGTCTCCGGAGATCGGCACCGACATGTTCCAAGAGGTCAACAACGACGTGGTGTACGCCGACGTGTCGGTGTATTCGCGCACCGTGAGCAACGCCGAGCACTTCCCTTACATCCTGGAGCTAGCAGTCAATGCGGCGATGAATCAGCGCGGGGTCTCGGTCCTGACGCTGCCGGGCGACATCGGTGAGTTGGAGATCGAGGCGGATAAGACGCCGGTCTTCACGCCGCCGCAACCGCGCACCGTGCCCTCGCCTGATCTGCTGGCGCGTGCAGTGGAGATGATCGATGATGCCGACAAGGTCACCCTGCTGGTCGGAGCGGGCGCCAGGCCGGGCCGGGAGTCGGTGCTGCGGTTGGCCGAGCGGGTGTCCGCGCCGATGGTGCTCTCGCTGAAGGCGAAGGACGGCTTCGAGCATGACAACGCCTACCAGGTCGGGCAATCCGGGCTGATCGGCAACCCGGCGGCTCAACAAGCCTTTGACGAGTGCGATGTGCTGGTATTGCTCGGCACCGACTTCCCCTATCGGGACTGGTATCCGGACGGCAAGACCGTGATCCAGGTCGATGACCGCGGTGGACACATCGGACGTCGGGTGAGTGTCGATCTTGGTCTGGTGGGGGACGCTGGGGACACCGCGGGCGCGCTGGCCGACGCCGTGAAGAAGAAGGGCCGCGGGGCAAAGAAGCACCTCGCGAGCGCACGGGAGAAGTACGAGAAGTGGCTGTCCGGGCAAGAAGAGCTGGCCCGAGCCGACTTCGACACCAAGCGCCTTGGCCTCTTGCGCAAGAAGGGCGACAACCGTGGCGAGGAGATTCGTCCCGAGCTGGTGGCAGCGGCGGTCGACAGGCTGAGCGCAGATGACGCGATCTATACCGCCGACACCGGGATGTCCACGGTGTGGCTGTCGCGACTGGTGCATCTGCGCGCCGATCAACGGTTGCTTGGCTCGTTCAATCTCGGCTCGATGGCCAACGCCATGCCGCAAGCGCTGGGCGCTCAAGCGTTGAATCGCGACCGGCAGGTGATCGCCTTTTGCGGCGACGGCGGTTTGTCGATGCTGATCGGTGACCTGATGACCCCGGGACCATACTCATTGCCGGTGAAGTTGATCGTGTTCAACAACCGACGGTTGGGCATGGTCAAGCTGGAGATGGAGCAAGCCGGGATGCCTGACTACGGCACCCATCTGGACAATCCGGACCTGGCCGCGGTCGCCACCTCGATGGGGCTGCACGGGGTGCGGGTCGAGGACCCGAAGGATGTGGAGGCCGCCGTCGCCGAAGTGCTGAACCACCCGGGTCCGGCGTTGTTGGACGCGGTCACCAACCCCAACGAGATCTCGCTGCCCCCCAAGCCGACCGTTGAGCAGGGGTGGGGATTTGCCATCGCCAAGATCAAGGAGAACCTGGTCGCCGACGCCTGAACCTCTTCTGGTTGGGTATCGACCAGGTGGACGCCGGCACTTAGTCGTTGGTGATCGCCGCCGATGGCGTCATCGACAGGTCAGTGTGCAGCCGCCGCAGGTGCACTCGCCGGGTGAGTGCGATCAGCGGACGGATCAGCATCATTAGGCTGCCGAGCAGGAACAGCCAGGTTCCGGCGGTTGCGGTGTCAGCCTGGAAGAACAGAATGCTCCCGACGATGAAGAACGCAGCGATGAGAAGGTCATCGAGGATCCCCAAAACCTCATAGCGGTCGCGAATGACCAGTTCGTCGTGGCCGATATGCAGGTCGAGTTCGTGGGACTTGCCCGATGAGGACGCCATGAATCCCAGGGTATGCCGCGAGCCGAAGTTCGCGCCGTTGTGGCGTTGGCGCTAAGCCAACGTCTGGATGAGCTCGGCAGCGTCGCCGCGCATCCGGACCTCGGCGTGTGCCCCGTTGACCAGCGGCATGAAGGGGGCCACGTGGCCGCAGTCGACATCGGCGATGATCGGCACATCGAGTGAGCCGAGTGCGTCGAGCACCGCTTCATCCTGCGTCATCGTCGAGTCGTCGGGTGCGCTGGTGCGACCCACCAAAATGGCGTTGGCGCTGTCAAAGAAGCCGGCCAGTCGCATGCCGTGCAGGGCTCGGCAGATCGAGAAGGCGCTTGACTCTGCGGCCTCCAGATAGACGAGGGTGCCCTCGCGGGCGTGGTCGGCCGCGAAGCGCGGCACATCGCCGAGGACGCCGCCGATCAGTGGGCTGATGGTCTCGATGCAACCGCCGATCAGCCTGCCTCCAACGTGCAGGTCGCCGGGCTCGTCCAACCGCCTCCAGGCGCCCGGCGCATCCAGGGTCAACTCGGAGGCCGCCGGTTGCGAGGCAAAATCGACGTGGGCGCTGCGGCGATACCGGCCAGGCGGGAACTGCGCGAAGGTCGTCCCTGCAGGCATCGCGACGATATCCAACCAGGACACCAAGCCGTCAGCCGGTCGGTATGGGGTGTCCATCAGATTGTTGCCGTGGATCGTGGCAACTGCGGTGCTCAGGGTCAACGGCGTGATCAACGTCGCAATGTCCGAGTATCCGACCACCCAGGTGGGGTCGGCTGTGCGCAGCTTCTCCCAGTCCACCAAGGACAAGACATCGATCGCCGTTTCGCCACCCCACGGTGGCACGACGGCACGGATCGTCGGGTCCAGCAGCATGCTCATCAGCTCAGCTGCCCGCTCGCCCACCGGGGCGCTCACGTGCGCACGATCGGGGTCACGGGGCTGCAAGCACTCACCCATCACCACCTCATAGCCGCGGTCTTCGATGGCGGCGACAGCGACATCAAAGCGAGCCATCAACTCGGCTGGAACCCCAGCGGAGACAGCGGTCACACCTACGCGGTCGCCATGGTGCATTGGAGCGGGATAGCGAATCGTCATGCAACTAATCTAGCGAGTGAGTACTACGGCCTGCGTAGACGAAAGAAAAGATCATTGGCGGCGTATGTGGTGTGATGTGAGTCGTGACAGCCGTAGTTGATGCTCTGCAGATGCCTGCTGGCCTCCCGCCTGACGTGGCCAGCGCCATCGAGCACATCCTCGACGACCTACCCGCCCACCGTCGGACGACCTTCCTGCTTCGTGTGTCTCGCCGCTACGCGGACGTGCTCGACGGCCTCGCGGTCTACCCCGATCCGGACGTTGTGGCTGGGCGGGCGCTGATTCTCGCGGCTCAGGCATACGCCGCCCGCAGCGAAGAGCTGCACGTGCTGGACGAACGCCGACTGCTGGAGCCTGACTGGTTCCAGCAACCCTCGATGGTGGGTTATGCGGCCTATACCGAGCGGTATGCCGCCCCAGGCGCCGGACTGGCCGGGGTTGCGGACAAGGTGGATCACCTGCGCGAACTCGGCGTCACCTATCTGCACCTCATGCCGTTGCTGCAACCTCGCCCAGCGCCCAACGACGGCGGGTATGCCGTCGCGGACTATCGCACCGTGCGACCGGACCTCGGCACCACGGATGATCTCGAAGCGCTGGCCTCGACGCTTCGCGCTGAAGGCATCAGTCTGTGCCTGGACCTCGTGCTCAACCACGTAGCCCGGGAGCACGCTTGGGCTGAAGCGGCGCGCGCCGGCGACGCGCACTACCGCGACTACTTCTATGTCTTCGACGATCGCAGCGAGCCGGATGCTTACGAGGTCACGCTGCCCGAAGTCTTCCCGGATTTTGCACCGGGCAACTTCACGTTCGATGAGGACCTGAACGGGTGGGTGTGGACGACGTTCAACGACTACCAGTGGGACCTCAACTGGGCTAACCCGGACGTGTTCTGCGAGATGGCCGACGTGATCTTGTATCTGGGCAATCTCGGCGTCGAGGTCTTGCGCCTTGACGCGATTGCCTTCACCTGGAAGCGGAAGGGTACGAACTGCCAGAACCAGTCCGAGGTGCACGCGCTGACCCAGGCGTTGCGTGCATTGACTCATATCGCCGAGCCTGCGGTGACGTTCAAAGCCGAGGCCATCGTCGGCCCCGATGACCTTGTGCACTATCTCGGGCGGGGCGTCCACCACGGCAAAGTCAGCGACCTCGCCTACCACAACAGCCTCATGGTGCAGATCTGGTCGATGTTGGCCAGCCGGGATGTGTCGCTTGCCGCCCATGCCCTGTCTCGTATCCCGCCGACGCCGAGCAGCACCGCCTGGATCACGTATGTGCGCTGCCACGACGACATCGGATGGGCCATCGATGACCGTGACGCCGCTGCGGTGCAGCTCAATGGCTTCGAGCATCGGGGCTTCCTGTCGCGGTTCTACTCCGGAGAGTTCGACGGGTCCTTTGCCGAAGGTCTGGTGTTCCAGCACAACCCGGACACCGGTGACAAGCGGATCAGCGGCACGACCGCCTCGCTGGCCGGATTGGCCGCCGCTGTCTCCAGCGGTGATGAGCGTCAGCTCCACGACGCCGTCGGACGGGTGCTGGTGGCACACGCCATCGTTGCCGGCTGGGGCGGGGTGCCGGTTCTCTGGTCAGGCGATGAGATCGCGGCGCTGAACGATGAGCACTGGGCGCAGGTGGCCAAGCATGCCGGAGACAATCGGTGGGCCCACCGGCCGGCGCTGGACTGGGATGTCGTGGCCTCGCTGTCAGAGGCTGACGGCTCGTCTGCGCCAGCGCGGGTGTATGC
>JBATUU010000201.1:0-3955 GCA_049671385.1 Ornithinimicrobium sp.
ATCTAGACAGCGGATCGTTCGACCTGGTCTCGGCGCAGTACCCGGCGCTGCGGCATACCAGCGAGCGCGACACCGAGGGGCTGCTGTTGGATCTCGTGGCGCCAGGGGGCACATTGCTCTGTGTGCATCATGTGTTGGATGCCGATCACGGGCACGGGGGCCACGCACATCCCGAGCCCGGCGAAGACCCCGAGGATGCTCACCAGCACGACCACGATGACACCCACCAGTGGGACCCCGCTGACTACGTCATGCCCGCGGACATACGTGCTCGCCTGACGGCTGACTGGCTGATCGAGGTCGACGAGGAGCGCGACCGTCAGATCAGCGGTGGCGGGGGAGCCCACCACACCCGTGACCAGGTGCTCCGCATTCGGCGGACCTCACATGTCGTGGATGAAGCCTCAGGGTGAGAAGTCTCGGCGCATGATGAGGCGAGGCATTGTGGATGCCACCGCGTCCGTCTGCCCGACCACCTCGAAACCGGCTCGCTCGAACATGGGCCGGGTCCCGACGAAGGCCATGGTCGTGTCCATCCGCCCCTCGGGATCCACCGGATAGGCCTCAACTGCGGGGGCGCCATTGCTCGCTGCATACTCCACTGCGCCTTCGATCAGGTGCCCGGTCACGCCTTGCTTGCGGTGCCCACCGCGCACGACAAGGCACACGATCGACCAGACCGGCACATCGTCAATCGGTCGAATCAATCTCGAGTGCACCAGCTTCGGTATGTCGCTGCGAGCGCCGACGTTGCACCAACCCACCGCGCGGTCATCCTGGTAGGTCACAACGCCAGGCGGCACGTCGCGCTGGCACAGCGTCCGCATCGCCTGTTCGCGGTCGCCGTCACCGAGCTCTCGAACGTCTGCGGCCCTGAGCCGGTGCGGAGTGCACCAACAATGCCGGGCTCGACGATGGGGGTTGACCACATCGACGAAATCGTCGAATCGATCAGCAGTCACCGGATGTGTCGACCACATCATCGGTCACCCTGATCGCAGACAACATGAGTTGCTGCACGCAGGAAGGCCATCTCGGCAGATTATCTCCCCTGCCGAGATGGCCTTGCCCGTTCCTGCGGAAACGCAAGGAGTCACTCACCCTCGCCGATGGGCTCCTTTGCGGTGCCGAGGAAGGCTCGACCGCCGGCCATGTAGATGTAGGTGCCATCCTCATTGCGCAGCAGGTCGAGCACGCTGTCGAACATGGTCGAAGGCAGGTGCATCCGGATGATCCCCGAGCTCTCGTAGTCCTGCTCGAAGGACATCCCGGGGTCGTTGAAGCGGATCCAGGCGATGCTGTTGCCGGAAGCGTCGCTGAGTTGAATCTGCGCTCGATTCGTCTGGTAGCCAGTCGGGCCGCCGTAGACGAGCACGTGATAGCTGGTGGCGATCGAAGCCATGGTGTTCCTCCTGTGATGAGTGATGCGGTCGTTGAGGAAGAGACCCACCTCTGGCCGGTGATACTCGCGGGACGTGCCTGTCGCAATCCGTGCATATGGGGCTGCCCGTACTGGAAAGATCGGGCGATAAAGTTGCTCATTACGCAACGAAGCGCGAATTGCGCAACAACTCGTAGCGTTGAAAGGGTTCGAGAGTTTAGACTGCTGGAGTTAGGACCCAACGAAGGAAAAGGCCCCCTGGTGAGCGCACAGATCGACACGGGCACACGGCAAGACACAGTGCGATCCATCGCGCAGGGGCACTCCGGCGAGCGCGGGCCCCTGCTCATCATCCTGCACGCGGTGCAGGCCGACCTCGGATACATCGACGAGGGCGACGTGCCGGTCATTGCCGACGTGCTCAACCAGTCGATCGCCGAGGTGCATGGCGTCGTGTCCTTCTACAAGGACTTCCGCACATCGCCTGCCCCGGCGCACACCGTGGCGGTATGCCGTGCCGAGGCATGTCAGGCGGTCGGCGCTTCTGCAGTGTTCGAGGCCGCTGAGCGCACCTTTGCCGGATCAGCGGATGTCGAAGTCGAGGAGATCTTCTGCTTCGGCAACTGTGCTCTGGGCCCGACGGCCATGATCGACGGAGTGCTGCACGGGCGAGTGGATGAACAGCGCGTCGCCGAGTTGACGGGGGAATGGGCATGAGCGCCGCCGGGCACGACTCCACGGAGCACGCGAGCACGCCAGCGACCACCGTCGTCTACGTGCCATGTGACTCCAGCGCTGTTGCTGTCGGTGCCGACGATGTCGCTGCGGCACTGGCTGAGTATGCGGAAATCACAGTCTTGCGCAACGGCTCTCGAGGCATGTTGTGGGCCGAGCCGCTGGTTGAGGTCGTCACGGACCGAGGCCGCGTGGGTTACCCCAACGTTGCCGCCGCAGAGGTTGCCGACCTACTGGATGCTGGGTTGCTGCAGGGCGCTGATGTCTCCGGTTGCCTGGGTGTCATCGAGGACTTCGACTGGTTGGCCAGCCAACACCGCGTCTCGTTTGCGCGCGTCGGGCTGATCGAGCCAACCAACATCACGTCGTACGCCGAGAACGGCGGCTGGGCCGGGCTGACACGCGCGCTGTCCATGACTCCAGCCGACGTCGTTGAGGAAGTCGTCGACTCCGGGCTCAGAGGCCGCGGGGGCGCGGGCTTCCCCACTGGCATCAAATGGCGCACGGTGCTCGGCGCGCAGGCGGACGTGAAGTTTGTCTGCTGCAACCTCGATGAGGGCGACAGCGGCACCTTCGCCGACCGAATGCTCGCCGAGGGCGACCCCTTCACACTGCTCGAAGGCATGCTGATCACTGCGCACGCCGTAGGTGCAACCGAGGGTTTCATCTACATTCGGTCCGAATACCCCGATGCCATCGCGACGCTACGCCGGGCCATCGACATTGCCTACGCCCACGGATATCTCGGCACACACCTGCAAGGCAGTGACCTGTCCTTCGATCTGCAGGTCAGGGTCGGCGCGGGCGCCTACATCTGCGGCGAGGAGACCTCCATGCTCGACTCGCTGGAGGGCAAGCGGGGTGAGGTGCGTGCGAAGCCGCCGATACCCGCCCTGTCGGGCCTCTTCGGCAAACCGACGGTGGTGAACAATCTGCTGAGTTTTGCGGCTATCCCGATGATCCTGGCCCACGGCGCCGCTGCATACAACGACCGCGGCGTCGGGCGCTCGCGAGGCACCCAGGTCTGCCAACTGGCAGGCAACATCGCGCGGGGCGGGATTGTCGAGGTCGACTTCGGCATCTCGATCCGCGAACTGATCGAGGGCTACGGCGGCGGCACTCGCAGTGGCCGTCCGATCCGTACGGCCCATCTCGGGGGGCCGCTCGGGGCTTATCTGCCACCGGAGCACTTCGACACCCCGATGGATTACGAGGCGCTCGCCGAGATCAACGCAATGGTCGGCCACGGCGGCATCGTCGTGTTTGACGACACCGTCAATATGGCGGGGATGGCGCGGTTTGCGATGGAGTTCTGTGCCGCGGAGAGCTGCGGCAAGTGCACACCCTGCCGCGTCGGCTCGGTGCGCGGGGTCGAGACCATCGACCGGATCTGTGCCGGGCAGGACCGCGACAAGAACCTGGTGCTGCTCGATGACCTGCTGGCCACCATGACCAAGGGGTCACTGTGCGCGATGGGCGGGCTCACCCCGATGCCGGTCAGCAGCGCGCTCAAGCATTTCCCCGAGGACTTCGACGTCGCACCCAGCTACGACTTGGCCGATGTTGCCCCAGCCGACAATGTTCAAGCCACACAGCACGAGAGCATCTCCTGAGCGGAGCACGACATGACCTTGCAGATCGACCAGCCAGTGGGCCCTATCGGCCAGCCCTTCGGCACCCCGGGCTCCGCGCCGGGCGGGGCGCCGTATGCGCCGGAGATCGACTTCGGCACGCCCGCGGTGAGCGGTCCCGCCGACGCCACCGTCACGGTTGATGGCGTCGAGGTGCAGGTGCCGGCTGGCACGTCGGTGATGCGCGCCGCCAAGCAGGCGGGGATCG
>JBATUU010000202.1:0-2085 GCA_049671385.1 Ornithinimicrobium sp.
CCACAGGGCCGCCATACCGTCAGCGACCGCGAGGTCTGAGTTGATCAGGTCCGAGGCAGGCAGCGAGGACCCGACGGTCAGCATGATCATCACGTACCAGGCGACCGCGGCGGACAGTGAGACCAAGATCATCAGGCCGATCTTGCGATAGGGCAGGTTGATCTCTTCAGCCGACTGTGGGATCACGTCGAAGCCCACGAAAAGGAACGGGGTGGCCACCAGTACGCCGATGATCCCGGCCGCGCCGCCGGTGAACCACGGGTCCATCTCCGAGACACTGCCACCGGAGAACGAGCCGAAGATCAAGGCTGCCCCCACACACATCAAGAACACCACCGCGATCGTCTGGAACACGGCCGCGGCCCGAACTCCCCGGTAGTTCAGGTAGGTCATCACCACCGCCGCGATGACTCCGACAGCAACCCAAGACAGGTACACGTCGTACTCCGCGATCGTCCACAACTTGACGGCAAGCATGTCCGGAAAGAGGAAGAGCATCGTCTGCGGCAGGGCCACGGCCTCGAACGAGACCACCGAGACATAGCCCAGCACGAGGAACCACGAGCACACGAAGCCGAACTTCGAGCCCATGGCCCGCAGCACATATTGGTGTTCGCCCCCGACCTGAGGCATCGCCGAGCACAACTCGGCATACGTCAGAGCGATGAACCCCATCACGATCCCGCCGAGCAGGAAGGCCAGCGCGGCCCCCATCGTCCCCGCGCCATCCAGAAACGTGCCGGTCAGCACGATCCAGCCGAAGCCGATCATGGCGCCGAAAGCGATGGCCAGCACATCCCACTGTCCAAGGACTCGGGTGAAACTCTCGTCGGTTGTAGTGCCTTCACTGTTTGCCATAACGCGAAGACTAGGGCCAACCATGCTCCGTTGGATACACATTCAGGACACCTGATCCTGCGCATGGACCATCCACCCCTAGACTCGGGCCGGTGAACGACCACACCACCGAAACAGAAGCTGCCGAGATCACTCCTCCAGGCTGGTCAGACGTCGAGTCGGCAGGGGCCTTGCTACCCCAGGGCCAGACCCTGGTGACCATCGACAACTGGCAGGACTGGCCCACCCTGCACCGGTCTTTCCAGCACATGCGGGAGGTGATGCCCAGCCACGTCATCGGCGCCGGCTCCCCCATCCCGCTACCGGTCGCGTATACCGATCTCAGCACGATCCGAATCGACAAGCACGACACAGATTCGGTTGAGGACATGCTGGAGCAGACGCACACCAACGGCTTCTTGGTGATGCATCGCGGGCACGTGCTCACCGAGCAGTATCCCGGCGGTATGGCACCCACCCAGACGCACCTGGTGATGTCGATGTCCAAGTCGATCGTCTCCTGCGTGACCGCGCTGCTGATCCGTGACGGTGTGATGTCGGCGGACGAGGTGGCCAGCCACTACGTGCCCGAGTTGGAGCACAGCGGATTCGCAGGAGCCTCCGTGCGTGATCTGCTCGATATGCGCTCAGGCATCCGGTTCCGGGAGACTTACCTGGACCCGGAGTCTGAGGTGCGGGTGATGGAGCGCTCGATGGGTTGGGCGCCGCGGCGCGACGAGGACCCGGTGGGTATGTACCCCTTCATCTTGACCTGCGAGCAGGAACGAAGTCACGGCGGCCCGTTCGAGTATCGCTCGATCGAGACCGACGTGCTCGGCTGGCTGTGTGAGCGTGCCACCGGCGAGCGCATGGCCGACCTGGTCAGTGAACGGGTGTGGCAACCCATCGGCGCCGAGCACGACGCCGAGGTGTCGGTCGATCCACTGGGATCGGCAATCCACGATGGCGGCATCTCAGCCACACTGCGCGATCTGGCCAGATTTGGCTCGATGGTCTTGAACGACGGCATGGTGGGTGAGCGCGAGGTAGTGCCCGCGTGGTGGTTCGACGACACCCGCAATCCACCGTCCGATGTGCGCGACACCTTCGCCGCTTCGGACAACGAGCCCTACCTGCCCGGAGGGTGGTACCGCAACCAGTTCTGGTGCATACCCGGAGACAACGGACCCATCCTGATGGCCCTCGGTATTCATGGGCAGATGATCTTCGTTGAGCAGAGCACAGGGC
>JBATUU010000203.1:0-9799 GCA_049671385.1 Ornithinimicrobium sp.
CGCGCTGAACCTGGAAGGCTTCATCCGGCAGATCTTCTCCGTCGTGCCGGTGATGTCGACCATCTTGATGCCGATGCGCCTGCTCGAAGGTGATGCGCAGTGGTGGGAACCGGTGTTGGCGCTGGGCATCACGGTCGCGTTCTGCTATGCCACCGTGACGTTCGGCAGCACGCTGTATCGCCGCGCCCTGATGCAAACCCAAGGACGAGTCAGCATCCGTACCGCGCTCGCGACCAAGGACTGACCTGGCGGGGTGTCACGGCTGCGATCAGGCATACCGACAGCGGTGACCTGCGGGGACCTACAGTGGGGGTGTGGAACCACCGGTACGACCCGCTGCTTACGCGCCGCCCAGCGGCAGCCCCCTGGTAGCCCTCGACATCGACGGCACGATCGTGCACCACGACGGCTACCTGAGTCCGCGGGTCGCGGGCGCCATCTCCGCGTTGGCAGACACCGAAGCAACGGTGATGATCGCGACCGGGCGTTCCGTGCTCGCGACGATGCCGTTGTTGAAGGAGTTGGATCTGGTCCAAGAGGGTGGGTATGCCGTGTGCTCCAACGGGGCAGTCACCCTTGCCCTGGACCCCTCATTGCCTCAGGGGTATCGGGTGCACGACGTCGTCACCTTCGATCCCGGACCCGCGGTGGCGATGCTGCGCGAGGTGTTGCCGGACGCCATCATCGCCGTCGAGGATGTGGGTGTCGGGTTCAAGGTCAATAAGTTGTTCCCCGAGCCGGACCTTGCCGAGCGACAAACCGTGGTCTCCCTCGAAGAGCTGGTCGCGCGGCCGGTGCCACGGGTGACCTTCCGGGATGTCGAAGGAACGAGTCAGAACTTCGCGGCGCAGATCGAGCGAATCGGACTGCACGGGGTGAACTACTCGATCGGGTTTTCCTCGTGGTTGGACCTCGCTCCCGAGGGCGTGTCCAAGGCCTCCGGCCTTGAGGCCGTTCGGTTGGCGTTGGGGATCGACATCGAGCACACGGTCGCGGTCGGCGATCAACGCAATGACATCGAGATGCTGCAGTGGGCTGGGCGTGGAGTAGCGATGGGCCAGGGGCCGCCGGAGGTCCTGGCCGTAGCCGACGAGATCACCGATGAGGTGGCAAACGACGGGCTCGCCCTCGTGCTCGAAGACATTGCGAACTCGTTGCGACGAGTGGCGTGATGGACCGCGTCGAGACGGCTGCGCCGTTGGTCATCACCTCGCCAGCGAACCCGCGTCTTAAAAGTCTGTCGAGCCTGCGCCGTCGGCGCACCCGCGAAGAGCAAGGTGTCACGCTGGTCGAGGGGTATGAGGAAGTGCAGCTCGCGCTGCAGGCGGGGGCGAGTCCGAGGGCGCTGTATTACTGCCCCCTGTTGATGGCCGATCCGCCAGCTCAACAGCAGGTGATCGATGACGCTGCGGCGGTCGGGGCCGAGATCTTCGAGTTGGGTCAGGCGGCTTTCGCCAAGGCGGCATATCGCGAGGGGCCCGATGGCTTTCTGGCGGTCGTCGACACGATCAGCCGCCGGTGCTCCGATCTTGTGGTGCCCGCTGACGCGCTGATCCTGCTCTGCGAGGGCGTGGAGAAGCCGGGCAACCTGGGGGCGATGTTGCGCACCGCTGACGCCGCCGGCGTGGACGCCGTTCTGGCCGCCGACCCGGTGACCGACTGGGGCAACCCCAACGTCGTGCGCTCATCGAAGGGCACGGTGTTCTCGGTCGCGGTGGCCAGTGACAGCGTTGCCGACACGGTTCAGTGGCTGGCCCGAGGTGGCATACCACTGGTGGCGGCGACCCCTGACACGGACGTCCTGCATACCGACATCTCCTATGCAGGGCCGGTCGCCATTGCGGTGGGCGCCGAGAAGCATGGGCTCACTGAGCAGGTTCTAGCGGCTGCTGGGCAACGGGTCCGGATCCCGATGGTGGGACAGGCGAACTCGCTCAACGTGTCGACATCGGCAGCGATCATCCTCTATGAGGCCGTACGGCAACGTGCGGTGGTGCCAGCACCTGCCTGAGCCGGGGTGGTTCGGGGCGGTGCATGATCTATGTCACGATGTTGGTATGCGCATCGATCACGTCTGTTACGCGGCGGGGCCCGAGGGCATGAAAGCCACGGCTATCCGGCTGGCTGACCAACTGCAGGTGAGTCCACGCGACGGCGGCGTGCATCCTCGGTTCGGCACGCGCAATATGGTGCTGCCGTTGGCCGAGGGTCGCTACCTCGAAGTTGTCGAAGTGCTGGACCACCCGGCCTCCGATAAGGCACCGTTCGGTCAGGCGGTACGCGCTCGCTCAGCCAAGGGTGGCGGTTGGATGGCGTGGGTGCTGGCTGTTGATGACCTCAGCGATATCGAGGAGCGGCTGGGGCGAGAGGCTGTCCCCGGCAATCGGCATACACCCGAGGGGATCGACCTGACCTGGCGTCAGATCGGGATCAAGTCGTTGATCGAGGACCCGCAGTTGCCGTTCTTCGTGCGCTGGGACTCCCTGGAGCACCACCCCTCGACGCTGGGTAATGATGCCGCCAAGTTGGTGGGTCTGCACATCGCCGGTGACCCGGTGAAGATCAAGGAGTGGCTCGGTAAGCCCGCTGTCGACGTGCTGTGGGAGGGTGACATCGAGGTGGACTTCGACCACTCGGCGACACATGCGCTGGACGCTGTGACCTTCGACACCGTCGGCGGCACCGTCACCATCTGAAGAACGGGACGGCCTGCGGGGTCTTGACGGCGTTGGCTAATAACATTAGCCTATTGGCTATGAACACTACCTCGGCTCCGGCCACCCTTTATCTCGAGCGTCCAGGCGGTCGAATCGCCTTCGATATTAGTGGCCCGGAGAGCGGCCATCTGGTGGTGTGCCTTCCCGGAATGGGTGACCTACGCAGCACCTACCGTCATCTCCGTGTCGGCCTCACCGCCGCCGGGTGTCGGGTCGCAGTCATGGACCTGCGGGGTCACGGCGACAGCGATGCGTCCTTCGAGGCCTACGACGACGAAGCCGCCGCCGCCGACGCCATAGCGTTGATCGAAGCACTGGGCGGCTCAGGCGTTGTGGTCGGCAGCTCGATGGGGGCCGGTGCTGCCGTCGTTGCCGCGCAGGCGCGACCGGACTTGGTGAATGGACTGGTGCTGATTGGCCCCTTTGTCCGCAACGTCCCCATGCCGGCGATCATGCGCTGGGCTTTCCGGCTGGCCATGGGTGGACCGTGGTCCACCCGCGTCTGGCTGTCCTATCTGCCCACGCTCTATCCGAGCAGGCGCGGCGAGGAGTTCGAGGAGCACCGCAGGGACATTGCGGCAGCGATGCGCCGCCCGGGCCGGGCCGCTGCCTTTCGTCGCACCACCCGCACCGACCATGCGCCAGCGTGGCGCGCCGCGCAGAGAGTCAGCGCACCGACCTTTATCCTCATGGGCAGTGAGGACCCCGATTTCGGCGACCCCGCAGGCGAGGCCGAGCTGATCGCCCGAACCGTCGGCGGGACGGCGGTTATGATCCCCGGAGCCGGGCACTATCCACAGATGGAATTCCCAGACGTGACCACTCCCGCCATCGTGGACTTCGTGACCGAGACAATGCACCATGCCTAGGGCGGGTCTCAACCCCGCCATAGTCGCTCAGACCGCCGCAGAGATTGCGGACGCCGATGGATGGGATCACCTGACGTTGGCCACGGTGGCCTCACGCCTGGAGGTGCGCCAACCCAGCCTCTACAAGCACGTCGGATCGTTAGCCGCGTTGCGCCGCGCGGTCAGTCTGCTCGCGCTCTCAGAGCTGAGTGAGCGGTTGAAGCGGGCGGTCGCCGGCCGAGCGGGGACCGATGCGCTGAAGCACGCGGCCGACGAATACCGGGCCTACGCCCACGAGCACCCCGGCCAATATGCGGCCAGCGTCGTGGCCCCGGTCGACGAGGATGAGGAGCACCAGCGGGTCAGTCAGGACATCCTCGCCACACTGGGGGCGATCTTGCGAGGTTATGGGATCACTGAGGAGGCCAGCGACGCGGTTGCGGTGCACGAGATCCGCTCGCTGCGGGCGCTGCTTCACGGCTTTGTCACCCTGGAGTCATCGGGAGGTTTCGCCCTGGCGGTGGACCTCGACGAGAGCTTCGACTATCTGGTCAAGGGGTTCGATGAGGCGCTGCGCGTCCGCACCTCTGCCCAGCCCTGATGGGGAGAACCGCGATCACCCGGGTCAGGTGCCGCTAGTGTCCCCTTGTTGACTTGGCGTATTGCTGCAGCAGGGCATTGGGTCAACAACGCGGCATCAGAGCAAGCGATCGGGCGATGCGAGTGCCGCAATCGGGCACAGCCAGCCCGTCAGTCCGTGAACGACCGCAGGCGCAGGCTGTTCAGCACCACCAGGATCGAGGACGCGGCCATCGCGGCACCGGCGATCATCGGATTCAGCAGTCCGAACGCAGCCAGCGGGATCGCAGCGGTGTTGTAGCCGAAGGCCCAGCCCAGGTTCTGCTTGATCACGCGCAGTGTCTGCCGAGACAGCGCGATAGCGGTGGCCACCGCTCCTAGGTCAGAGCGCATCAACACGATGTCGGCTGAGTCGATCGCGACATCCGTGCCCGTGCCCATCGCGATGCCCAGGTCTGCTCCAGCAAGCGCTGCTGCATCGTTGACTCCGTCTCCGACCATCGCCACGACCCGACCGGCACGCCGTAGTTGGGCGACCTCTGCATGCTTGTCCGAAGGTAGGACTCCAGCGCTGACGTGCTCGGCAGCAATGCCCACGGCGCCGGCGACCGTACGCGCGGTCTGCGGATTGTCTCCAGTCAGCAGGTACGGCCTCAGACCGAGATCACCGAGTCGTTGGATGGCCGCCGCGCTGGTCGGACGCACTTCATCAGCCACGGTCAACGCTGCGCGGGCGCGTCCGTCCCAACCCACCAGGACAGTGGTACCGGCCCCGCCCAATGCCGTATGCAGTTCGTTGGGGACGTGATCGAAAAGGTCGGGTTTGCCGACAAGAACGTCCGTGGTTTTGATCCGCGCACTGACGCCCATGCCGGGGAGGTTGGCGAAAGCATCGGCCTGCGGCACCTGTAGTGACCGATTGCGCGCCGCGTTCACGATGGCCAGGGCAATGGGATGCTCCGACCCCTGCTCGACCGCTGCCGCTGCGGTGAGGGCAGCGTCCGGAGACAGTCTGCCGACAACGGTGATGTCGGCCAATGTGGCCTGCCCGGTGGTGATCGTGCCGGTTTTGTCCAGCACCACCGTGTCGACTCGACGCGTGCTCTCCAGGATCTGCGGGCCCTTGATCAAGATGCCGAGGCGGGCGCCCCGTCCCGTTCCGGCGAGTAGGGCGGTGGGGGTGGCTAGACCCAGCGCGCACGGGCAGGCAATGATCAACACGGCCACAGCTGGCTCGATGCTGGTGCCAAGATCGTGCCCGGTGATCAACCAGCCCAGCAGGGTCAGCGCCGCAATCGCCAGCACGACCGGGACGAAGACAGCTGAGACCCGGTCGGCCAGTCGCTGCACCGGGGCCCGGCCCGTCTGGGCATCTTCAACGAGGCGCGTGATCTGGGACAACGCGGTGTCGGCGCCGACCCGCGTTGCCTCGATCACGAGACGACCGTGGGTGTTCAGCGTGGCGCCGGTGACCTCATCGCCGGGCTCGACATCGATCGGCGTCGATTCGCCGGTGACCAGTGAGGCATCGATCGCGCTTCGGCCGTCGATGATGCGCCCGTCGGTGGCGACCTTTTCGCCGGGCCGGGTGACGAACCGCATACCAACGTCGAGCGCCGAGGCTTCAACCTGTTCTTCACGCCAGGCACCGCTGCGCGGGTCGTGTCGCAAAACGGTGACCTCTTTGGCCCCTAACTCCATCAATGACGTCAACGCCGACCGGCCGCTCGCCTTGGCTCGCGACTCGATGGAGCGACCGATGAGCAGGAAGGCCGTCACGATGGCGGCGGTCTCGAAATAGAGATGCCCGCCTGAGGTTGCCTGACCGGCCAGCGTGACGACGAGTGACCACCCGTATGCCGCAGTGATCCCGATCGAGACCAGCGTGTCCATCGTGGAGGCAGCATGCCGCGCGTTGATGGCAGCGGCCCGGTGGAAAGGCCACGCTGCCCAGAAGTAGACCGGCGTAGTCAGTGCCAACTGCAGCCACGGATTGGCTGCGCCGGTTCCTTCGCGGATCGCAGGAACCATCGCCAAGAGCAGCACCGCGAGCGCCAGCACCGAGGCTACGACCGCTCGCAGGCGCAATGCGCGCTCACCGAGCAGGTCGTGGCTCATGTGGTCGTGCGGATCTTGGCCGCCCGAGCCGGATTGAGTCATGGCGCTGGCGCTGTATCCGGTGCTCGACACGGCGGCAATCAGGTCATCGACATCGTGCTGACCGTCATGCTCGACACGGGCCCGCTGGGTCGCGAGATTGACGGTGGCAGTGACACCGTCGAGCTTGCCCAAGGCGCCCTCGACACGCGAGACACACGAAGCGCACGTCATACCGGTGATGACCAGATCGACAGACCTGCGGTCAGTGGTGGGGGTTGACATGTCTCCCTGCTAACTACGGACGAGGCGGGCGATGGCGGCGGCGGCTTCGCTGACTTTGGCTTGGGCGGCCTCGTCGGACTCTCGTGCAGCGTCGACCACGCAGTGGCCGATGTGCTCCTCCAGCAGGCTCAGGCTGACCGCCTGCAGCGCCTTGGTGGCGGCGCTGACCTGCGTCAAGACATCGATGCAGTACGTGTCCTCATCGACCATCCGAGCGATGCCGCGCACCTGACCCTCGATGCGCGCCAGTCGCGCGAGCTGGGCCGCTTTGGTGTCGCTGTAACCGGGCTGAGTCATACAGTGAATAATACCCCCAGGGGGTTCATTTGTTTCCCGGTGGCCTCAGCCCACGACCCGTCTGCGGTGACCCTGCTCCGCTCAGGTTGCGAGCGAGATGCCCGCGGACTCGGCATCCCCAAAGGCTGCATCGATATGGACCGGGTCTTTCCCTGCCCGCTGGAGCAAACTGGCAGCGACCCCGGCTCGGTACCCCGACCCGCAATGGACCCATACTCGCGCATCAGGCACCTCATCCATCCGGGTAAGCAGTTCGTGCAGAGGGATGTTGACCGCACCTTCGAGGTGTGCGGCTTCGTATTCGTCGGCGCGCCGGACGTCGAGCACCGGCTCACTGTCGGAGCGAGTGTCGAGGAAGCCTTTCCAGTCGACGATGGAGTAGGTCGCGCTCGGTGCCTGCGGCGCGAAATCGCTGGGTCCGGCGCCGATGGTCGCGTCGGGGGAGTCGATGCCGATTCGGGAGAGGTCGCGGATCGCCTGCTGCACCTGCTCCTGTGTGCCGGCCAAGGTGATCCGCTCGTCCCACGGCAGGACCCAACCGAGACAGGTGGTGAAGCTGGAGCCGTTTCCGTACTCGAAGCTCACCGCGCCGCCGAGGTGGGAGTCGGCGAACGCAACACGATCTCGCAGGTCGACGACCCACTCCCCACGGTCCAAGCGACGGGTCAGCTCCTCGGCGTTCAGTGGCTCGGGTTGGGACAGGTCCACGGCGGCTGGCCCTTTAAGGTTCGAGGGACCCATGTGCGCGTAGTAGGTGGGGTATGCGGTCAGGTTCGCGATGAGAGCGCGCACAAAGTGCTCCTCATCGGTGTCGGTCAACGCGTGATTTGTGCTGGCTTGCTCACCGATGGTCGAGCTGCTGGCGCCCGTTGCCGGGCCACTGGAACAGAAGGAACCGAACCCGTGGGTGGGGTAGAGCTCAGCCGCAGCATCGCTGTGTTCAACGATGCGCCGGACCGAGGCATACTGCGCGTGGGTCAACTCTTCGGTCTTCGCAGGGTCGACCAAGTCGGTGCGCCCTACCGAGCCGAACAGCAGGCTGCCACCGGAGAACACCGCTTGCTCTTGATCGTGGGTCACCACGTAGCTCAGGTGAGTCACGGTGTGTCCGGGTGTGGCGACCGCCTTGATCTGCAACGCCCCGACGGTCTGTTCTTCGCCATCGCTGATCGGTGTGCGCTCGTACTGCACTGGGTCGGCCGCGTTGACGAGGTAGGTCGCCCCCGCCACGGCAGACAGCTCCAGGCCGCCGGTCACATAGTCGTTGTGGATGTGGGTTTCGGCGACGTGAGTGATCCTCACTCCCGCATCTGCAGCGGCTTCCTGGACGCGGTCGATGTCGCGTTGGGGGTCGATGACTATTGCTACCTGTCCATCGTGGACCAAGTATGAGCGATCGCCCAGCGGCGCGGTCTCGATGACGATGACGTCCATTACAGCTCCTTCTCGTTGACTCACCATAATGTACGGACATTTGCTACTGTGAGCAACACAGCATCGAAATGCACACCCCCACAGAACGAAGGAGCGCAATGAGCGCCGCCACCATGGCACCCGCCGAACTCGCCGAGCACCCCCAGGCCGACGAAGGTCTTCTCGTGCTCGACGTCCGTACGCCAGCCGAGTTCGAGACCGCACACATCGAAGGCTCCTACAACGTGCCCCTGTCGACCTTGACCGAGCACCGGGACGAGGTTTCAGCGCACCTAGGGCGCGATGTCGTGCTGGTATGCCGCTCCGGCGCACGCTCCGAGCAGGCCCACGGCTCGCTGACCGCCGCCACTCCGGCCAACCTGCACGTTCTCAGCGGAGGGATCACGGCCTGGCAAAACGCCGGATACCGCGTTGTGCAGGGCACCCCACGGTGGGACTTGGAACGACAGGTACGTCTGGTCGCTGGCTCGATTGTGTTGACGAGCATCGTGACGAGCACAGTTCTACCGGCAGCGAAGTGGGTAGCCGGTGGCATCGGCACCGGGCTCACGGTCGCGGCGCTGAGCAATAGCTGCCTGATGGGGACCATGCTGTCCAAGCTGCCCTACAACCGCGCCGCCAACCCCAAGCCTCGCGAGCTGATCGCGGCCTTGGCTGGGAGGTGATGCGGTGATCGCGCTGACTGTGGTTTTGGCGGTGCTCGTCGGCGTCATCCTCGGCCTGCTGGGTGGGGGCGGATCCATCCTGACCGTTCCACTCCTGGTCTACGTGGCGGGGATGGACACCAAGGAAGCCATCGCCACCTCCCTGCTCGTGGTTGGCGTGACCAGCGCAGTGGGCGCGATCTCCCATGCCCGTGCCGGCCGGGTGCAGTGGCGAACCGGTCTCACCTTCGGCGTCGCGGGTATGGCGGGCGCCTACGCCGGCGGGAGAGTCGCTGAGTTTATCCCCGGGCAATGGCTCCTAATCGCCTTCGCCCTGATGATGATGGCGACGGCCCTGGCGATGCTGCGACCACGACGAGAGATCGATCCCAGTGATGCCCCCGATCACCTGCCCACGGCACGGGTGCTGTTCGATGGACTCGTCGTCGGTTTGGTGACCGGCCTCGTCGGAGCCGGCGGCGGCTTCCTCGTCGTGCCTGCTCTGGCCTTACTCGGCGGCCTGCCGATGCCCGTGGCGGTCGGCACCTCCCTGGTCGTTATCGCGATGAAGTCGATGGCCGGGTTGGGCGGCTACCTGGCATCGGTGAGTATCGACTGGCAGATGGCTGCCATGGTCACCAGCGCTGCGGTGCTGGGTGCCCTGATCGGAGGTCGCCTCGTCTCGCGAGTGCCACCGGCAACCTTGCGTGGTCTCTTCGGATGGTTCGTCCTGGTCATGGCGATCTTCATCGGAGCCCAAGAAGCACCTGGAGTTGTCTGGACCTGGACCGTGGTCGGCGCGGGAGGCATGTTCCTGGTCGGCACCTTCATCACGCTGCGTCGCCGCGAGGCTTCAGCCACGGTCGCTCAAACCTAGGACGCTGAAGAGGTTGGGTAC
>JBATUU010000204.1:0-2776 GCA_049671385.1 Ornithinimicrobium sp.
TCCCAAGTGTTTGGATACCAGCGTCGGTCCGGGTGTCGGTGGCAGAGCAGAACCTGATCTAGCCGAAGTAACACCGCCGACACAACTTGATGCCCTGATGCCACCTCACTTGCCACGCGGCGAGCGTTTCACAGAGCCGGTTATACGGTCACCTACAGCGGATCGGCTTGTGGGGGCACCTTTCTGCTAGCATTGATAGCAGAAAGGGTGATCGCGTGGCTGCTGTGAGTGTGAGGGACCTGGATGATTCGGTGCGTGATCTGCTGCGTCTGCGTGCGGCAGAGCATGGACGTTCGATGGAGGCGGAGATCCGCGCGATCCTGACCGACGCTGTCAGCCCGCCCAGCGAGACCGACGGTCTGGCCCTGACACTCATGGCCCGCTTTGGCGAACTCGGTGGAGTCGAACTCGATCTGCCGAATCGTGTGGAGTTGCCTCGAGCGGCCGACCTCACCCGGTGACGATCTATTCCGCGCCCGCCCAGGGCGCCGTCATCTTGGATACCAATGTCATCTCCGAGTTGATGCGGGCGGCACCGGATAGCCGGGTCCAAGAGTGGGTCCGCCAATTGCCGCCGGCCATGGCCTACACAACGTCGGTGACGCTAGCCGAGGTGAGGTTCGGCATTGCCCGCCTGCCTGCAGGTCGGCGCAGGACTCTGTTGGGTGAGGCTGCAGACGATGTCTTCGGCGCGTTCGCAGATCGCGTCCTGCCTTTCGATGTCACCGCTGCCAGCCAGCACGCCCTCGTCGTGGTCGAGCGCCAGCAAGCCGGGGCGCCCATCGCTGGCTTCGATGCCCAGATCGCCGCCATCTGCAGGTGCCACGACGCTGCCCTCGCTACGCGCAATATCGACGATTTCAGTCAGATCGGGCTCACCCTCATTGATCCCTGGCTCGGCGAAGGGTGACGCGCAAAGCGAGTCCGCAAGCCGATCCCCTGCGGGACGAAAGTTGGTAGCTGCGACGGTCTCCGCCCAGGCGGTGGATTTTGCTCCAGTAATGGTTCGTCTAGCGGGCAGCTACCCGGACGGTGGGGAGTCGCCGCTCGTGGTCTGGCAGTGACGACGAAGCCCAGTTCGGGTTGCTCCAGCAAGCGGAGTCGACTTGTATGGAGGCGCAAACAGACTCATCGACGCTGACAGCCGCTGATACAAGGAGCGCCATGTCCAGGATCGTGACCAACATCTTCGCCTCGGTGGACGGAATCGTGGACGCTGACAGCGACTGGCAGTTTCCCTACTTCGACGAGGAGCTGTTCGGCTGGGTAGGCGCCGCTTGGGAGCGGGCCTCCACGGTGTTGATGGGCCGACCGTCCTTCGAGGGTTATGAACAACTGCGGGTCGAGCACCCGGACTCACCGGCGCTGGCCTTTCTGGACGCGACGCCGACGTATGTGGTGTCGAGAACGATGACCGAACCGCCGCGGGAGGGCGTGGAGATCATCCGCGATGACGCGGAGCGTCGCATCCGCGCACTTCGTGAGGATGCGCCAGGAGACCTCCTGCTCATGGGCAGCGCCGGCCTAATGCGGTGGTTGCTCGAACGAGGACTGATTGACGAGCTCAATGTGATGGTTCTGCCCATCGTCGTTGGCGCAGGCACCCGCCTTCTCGATGGCGATACGGAGATGAGAACGGCTCTGCGACTGGAACGGTCTCGACCCCTGACGAGCGGCGCCATCGAACTTCTTTACACCCCAGCAGCGCCGAGCCAGGCCGTCTAAGCCAGCGGGACCCGGCCCGCAGAAGGATCCTGTCCCGGTCACCAATCGGCACACGAAACAGCCAACCTCACGATCGGTAGTCTGGGCGTGTGAGCCCGCCCGAATGAGAGAACAACGGAGATTGCACCATGTCCAAGTTGCCTGCTCTGCAGGACCCAAGGACGCGGCCCGACAGTTCTACGCGGACGGCCTCAGGCTGATCGCGTTACAGGAACCACCCGGAGCCCTCGATGTCTAGTACCGAGCCTAGATCGACCGCCGAGCCGGAAGAGCGCACACGTCCACCCGTTCGGCTCGTTCCAGCCGGAATCGTGGTCGCTGCGATCGTAATCTTTGGCGTAGTGCTCATTCTGCTCAACGCCTTATACGGTAGTGACGTCTCCTACGACAGTTACACGAACGCGGTCTATGCGACGCGGCAACAGGCGCCGTCCGCGGCCATAGCTGAGTCAGCGGAAGCAACGGATACCTCGGGAAATGTCAGCGTCTGCTGTGAGCTTCCGCAGCCGTCCGTCTCAGGAACTGTCATCGGAGAAGATCCGCCGCGCTCGGCGAGATGAACACAGCCATCATGTTCGTCGCCGCAGGGGATCGGCTTGTGGGACGTTTCCGTGGTTGGAGCGCCGCCGAGGTTAGCCCTGGGGGTGGAAGCCGATAAGCCACGGCACGCCGAAGCGGTCGTTCACCTGTCCGTCCCAGTCGCCCCAAGGCCGCACCTGTAAGTCATCTACTACGGTGCCTTGGTCGGCCAGGCGAGCGAACCACTCCCGCATCGTGTCGGGCTCGTCGGTGCCTAACAGCGCGAGCCGCATACCCTCAACTCTGAGCGCCTGCTCCTCGCCGGCGGTGTCCGAGGCGGCCAAGCCGACCGGGCCGGAGAGCTCGCCGTGCGCTATGGCATGAGCGGGGCCATCGGTACGGTCGAACTGCTCGAAGGTGTACAAACTTACCTCCCCGCCGAAGACGTCGGCGTAGAAGGCAAGGGCCTCGCGCGCTGTGCCGGGAAGGGCCAGGTAGGGCTGCGGAGCGGTCATGCTCATCAATGTAGGCC
>JBATUU010000205.1:0-12772 GCA_049671385.1 Ornithinimicrobium sp.
GTGAGGTAGAGCTCACGCTGGTGCAAGCAGATCCGGCAACCATGACAGTGGCTTGACTGTGGGCCAGGTGGGGCTTGAACCCACGACCGACGGATTATGAGTCCGCTGCTCTAACCGGCTGAGCTACTGGCCCCTCGATGATCCACCCCAACCGTGCGCGTACCCGGCGGTGGGAGACGGTCGATTCTAAGCGACACCTGGGGCCCTCAGTGGTAACCACGATTCGTCGAGCGGAAGAAGAGATGGCACAGGCTGGGTTCCCCCGGCATGACCACCACCTTGATCGATCTGGACACCTCCGGTGAGTTTTGCTTCCCCGGTCACCACGACGCTGAGTTGCGCGGCCGGTGGGACCCTCCGATGGGGCCAACGGCGGGGTATGCGTTGTTCGCCCACTGCTTCACCTGCAGCAGCGAGACACGAGCGGCCCGGCGCGTCGCTGCCGAGCTCGCCGGTCGCGGTATCGGGGTCTTGCGCTTCGACTTCACCGGTCTCGGCGAGTCAGGTGGAGTCTTCGCTGACTCGACGTTCTCCGGCAATATTAGGGATCTCGTCGCCGCCGCGAAGTGGATGTCCGGGCAAAGTATGGCTCCGACGTTGCTGATCGGTCACTCGCTGGGTGGCGCAGCGGTTCTGGCTGCCGCCGAGCAGCTGCCCGGCATCAAAGCGGTCGTCACGATCGGCGCTCCGGCCAGCCCTGACCACGTCCGACATCTGATCAAGTCGGGTCAGCCCGAGCTCGAGAGCGATATCAACGACGAACCGCTCCCCGTGGATATCGGGGGCCGGCCGTTCACCGTGCGCCGAAGCTTCTTGACCGACATCGCCGACCAACCGCAGGCCGAGCGGATCCGCAACCTGGGGCGGGACTTGCTCGTGCTGCACTCCCCCACCGATCAGATCGTCGGAATCGACAACGCGCGGCGGATCTTTGAGACCGCCAAGCATCCCAAGTCGTTCATCGCACTCGACGGCGCCGATCACCTGC
Organism: Ornithinimicrobium sp.; assembly: GCA_049671385.1. GTDB lineage: Bacteria > Actinomycetota > Actinomycetes > Actinomycetales > Dermatophilaceae > Ornithinicoccus. The sequence goes on from JBATUU010000205.1 coordinate 989, forward strand.
TCTCGCATACGGCGGATGCCGAGTTCGTCGCCGCCGTCATCGCCGCATGGGCGCACCGCCTCTTTCCAGAGCCGACCCCTGCACAGTCCTCGGCTGACCAGGAGGGCGATGAGGTCAATGGCCCGGACACGCTGACCGTGGCCGAGCGTGATCCGCAAACCCTGACCCACGACGTGGCGGTGCGCACGCATACCTGGGTGCTCGATGAGCCCCCAGGCGTCGGTGAAGACCTGGGTCCAACCCCTTATGACGCACTCTTGGGCGCCCTCGGTGGTTGTACCTCGATGACGATGCGCATGTATGCCCGGCGCAAGGGTTGGGACGTCGGCACCTCCTCCGTCGAGCTGACTCACCATCGGGTCCACGCGAAAGACTGCGAGGAGTGCGCCACATCCGCCGGCATGGTCGACCGGATCCACCGGGTCATCACGCTCGACCCTGCATTGACACAAGAACAGCAGGATGCCTTGGTGAAGATCGCCGACAAATGCCCAGTCCATCGCACCTTGACTAAAGAGGTCATCATCAGCACCGAAGTCGCATAGTCACCTCCCCGCGACCGTTGTCAGTCTCGGCCGCCTTCATCAGCCTGAACCCGACCCCGACTCGCGGGCGATCCGCAGGTCAAGGGTGAGGAGCGTGACCGCGAGGGGTGGCAAAAGCGAGGTAACTCGCATCGTGCCTCAACCTCCCGGTGCGGGCAGCGCGTGCCGTGAGGCAATGCTGGCCGCAGGGATTCTGCACGGCACATGGACCGTATCGTTCGCTCGGCGCTACTGTGACAATGCGGGAACCGCGAAATCGCAGAAGTCGTCGTTGGTTCCGGTTGAGCCGAGGATGACTTCTTGAGCAATCACCGTGTCGTCTCCGGGGTCCTCTGGTGTTCCATTGAGGTCGATTGTTGTCAAGAACCGTATCTGGCCAGCGTTCTTTCCGATGATCCGCCCGTCGGAGTCGTAGGCCACCTGCAGGCCGGTTTCGAAGAACACTTCTGTCACCGTCCCGTCGCCGTTGTCGGTCACCTGCAGGTCCTTGCCCCGGCCAACATCCCTGATGGTAAAAGAGGCGCCCGTCTCAGTGTTGGTAAATGTTGTCTCGAGCCTGAAGCGCACCAACTCGTACGTTTGCCCTCGGCGTTCCCCTAGTTGCACGCTTCTTTCACCGTCCCCCGCGATTGCGACGCTTAGACCGGAACCGCAGAGATCATCGTCTGTGTCTGTGAAGTTGACGGGTTCGGTGATCTGCGAGGGGGGCGCCGCAGCCGCTGGACTCGCACTCCGGAGCACGCCAACTGTCAGGGCCGCTATGGCGCCACCGGTAATGGATAGTCGTGGGCTTCTCATGACTTCCTCGTTTCTCGGGCTAGGTACTTTGAGTCGACGCATCCGGTGCATGAGGAGTGACATGGGCTCTCCCCGTCGCGGGTCCGCCACAACACGGGCTGCCCTCCAAGTCAATCGCCTGACCCGGGGCGTCGACAGTTCCCGACCTACTCAAACGCGCGCGATCCCTACTCAACGTCGGCAGGAGTGTTGCGACGAGAGTGATCCTCGAGCTTGCGAGCGCAGTCACTTACAGCAAGGCCTTCAGTGCAAGTGCCTTCTCACATCTTCCTCATCGCCCAGTACTACAAGGCCATACCCAAAATATTGGACGAAGCGGCGCGGATCGAGGGGACGGGTTGGTTCCGCATCTACCGCTCGGTGGTGTCACCACTGGCTGGTCCGGCGTTCGCGACATTGGCCATCTTGACCAATGTGGCCCACCTGGAGCTCCTGTCTGTGGCCACTCACGGTGGTGCAGCGGGCGAACCTGCAATCCGCACACGTCGGGGTTCAGTACTCCTTCCGGTTGGACACGGAGTGGGGCGAGGTCATGGATTACACCACGATGATCACCATCCGCGGGCTTGTGTTCTTGCTGCTGTTTCAGCCAGCGTTCATGTCCTCGGGGGCGACGGGATGAGTTTGCGGCTTGAGCACGACTGGGTGTGGGACTCCTGGCCGTTTACCGACGAGATGGGCAAGCATCATCTGTTCTACCTCAAGGCGCCCCGCTCATTGATCGATCCTCAGTTGCGTCACTCGAATCCGCGCATCGGCCACGCCGTCAGCACCGACTGGCGCAACTGGGACATCTTGCCCGACGCACTCGCCCCGAGGAGCACCTCAGAAAGCTGGGACGACCTCACGACATGGACGGGGTCAGTGGTCCGCGGACCGCAGCGCTACCACCTGTTCTACACCGGTGGTTCCCGCGCTCAGGGTTATATGGTCCAGCGAATCGGTCGAGCCGACTCCGACGACTTGATCCATTGGCAGCGATTCGGCGACCAGCCGCTAGTGAGCGCTGATCCCCAGTGGTACGAAAGCGTGGATGGGGGCACCGGCCAGGAACAGCATTGGCGGGACCCGTGGGTTTACCCCGACCCCTCCGGCACCGGCTGGCACATGCTGATCACCGCCCGACTGCCTGGTGTCGAGCGGGGGCGCGGCGTGGTCGCACACGCCACGTCCACCGACTTGACCGGCTGGACCGTCCAGCCTCCGCTGACCAGACCGGGCCCCTTCGACCAGCTCGAGGTCGTGCAAACCGCCACCGTCGACGGCGTGCACTATTTATTGGCTTCGTGTGGCGCCGATGAGCTCAATCCGCCGTATCACGCTCAGGGCGCATCTGGAGGTGTCTACCTTCTTCCCGGCGGCTCGGCCCGGGGGCCGTGGGACGCTCACCAAGCGGTGAGGGTCGGTCCCAAAACGTTGTATGCGGCTCGTCTGATCGACGACAACGGCAACCCCGCACTGCTCGGATTCACCGACACTGTCGGGGGTGAGTTCGTCGGCGACATCCCGGACCCGGTTGCGGTGCTGCTAGGTGAGCACTCCTTCGACACCAGCGGAATCTAGCCGAATGTTCGACCAGAGATAGCTCCGCGGGTGTTGCTCCGTGACGTCGAAGGTCTAGGGTAAATGGCATCCACCCACGTCGAAGGGGCCCGCGATGACACTTACCTCAACAGCGCGGTCTGGGTCCCTGTTGTCACCGGCCTCGCAGGACGTGGTCCGTGCGACCGCTGGCGCCGTGGCTGAGCAGGCGGAGCAGATCACGGCACGTTTCTACCCCGCGATGTTCGCTGACCACCCGGAATTGCTCCGGGTATTCAACCAAGGCAACCAAGCCACTGGTGATCAAAGCAAGGCGCTAGCCGCGTCGGTGGTGGCGTATGCGGTCCAACTGATCGATCCAGAGGCCCCCTCCTTTGATCCCGTGCTGCGCCGTATCGCGTTCAAGCACGTGTCCTTGGGGATCCGTCCAGAGCAGTACACCATCGTTGGTCACTATCTCCTCGGCGCGGTGGCGGAGGTGCTCGGTGAGGCTGTGACCGCCGAGGTTGCGGAAGCCTGGAGCGAGGTTTACTGGCTGTTCGCGATGCAGCTCGGCGCAGCGGAGGCGCGGATCTATCGAGACAGCGGCATCGACCCGGCCGACCCGTTGCGCCGATACCGAGTGGTGCGGCGCCTCGATGAGGCGCACGACATCATCTCTTTGGTGCTGGAACCGGTCGATGACGCCCCGCTCCCACGTACCACTCCCGGGCAGTACGTGTCGGTATTCGTCGACCTGCCGGACGGTCAGCGCCAACCTCGGCAATACACCGTCTCATCGACTTCTTCCGGCACCCGGTTGCAGATCACCGTCGACCGCGTGCGGGGTGCCGATGGGGCTCCCGATGGTCAGGTCTCCACCTACCTCCACACTGATGTCGCGGTAGGCGACGTGTTGGAAATCAGCGCCCCAGCAGGGGACTTCGTCATCGACGACGATGAGTCCCCGCTCTTGCTCGCCAGCGCCGGTGCGGGCATCACCACCGTCCTGCCGATCGTGGCGCACATCGCCCGCACCCAACCACAACGTCCCGTCGTGGTCGCGCACGCCGACCGGACGGCCGCGGACCACGCCCTCCGCGACACAGTAGAAAGTGTCGGGCGGCAGATCGACGACTTCACCACATACGCCTGGTACGAAGACGTCGAAGGAGCCGACGAAGGCGCGTACCACGGCCTGATGGACCTGAGCCAACTCTCGCTGCCAGACGGGCTGCAAGTCTTCACCTGCGGACCGCTGCCGTTTATGCGCTTGGTGCGCTCCACGATGCTCGATCGCGGCGTGCCCGCCGAGCGGATTCACTACGAGGTGTTCGGCCCCGACGTGTGGGCTGCCCAGCCGCCAGCCTGATCCGAGCCACTCACTGTGCCTCACGCAGTGAACACACCATCAGGGGAACAGTGCCGCTAAGCGGACCGACACTCAACCGCTGCACGATCCGGCACCGGGCAGCGGCTAGCGTGACCGAATGAGTGAGGCGCTCGCCTTGGGTCTGCCTCTAGCCGGCCGCTCTCTCGTGCAGAACTCACCGGCACGTCGAGTGCCGAGTCACGGCACGGATGTCATGGCAACTACCTACGCGATCGACCTTGTGCCCGTGGACGCGCAGGGTCGCAGTGCGGCAGTGCGGGACTGGCGCACCCTGCTGTCGACCGAGCCGCCCGAGAGGTTCATGGGCTTCGGAGCACCCGTCCTGGCCCCATTGGGCGGGACAGTGGTGCATATCCACGACCAGGAGCCTGACCACCACGCCAGGCGCTCACAGCTTTAGCTCCTCCCCTACGCGCTGGGTCAGGCGGGGCGGTTTCGGCGCGATGCCGTCGGCCTTGCGGGGAATCATGTGGTTCTTCAGCTTGCGCAAAGACGCGGGTACGTCGCCCTTGCGCACCTGCAATATAGGTCGATCAGCTCAGCCATCGGTGACGTCGTTCGTCCGGGGCAGCAGCTTGGCGCGTGCGGCAACTCCGGCAAATCCACCGAGCCGCATGTCCACGTGCAGGTCATGGACGGGCCCGATCCGATGGCCGCACAAGGTGTCCCGATCGCGTTCTTGCGATGTCGCGAGCATCACCGTGGGACAGATCACGTGGTCGAGTCCGGGCTACCAGCAGAGGGTTCCATCATCGAGCCAGCGGAGTAGCCCGTGTGCAACGGCGCACCCCATGCCTGCGAACCAGAGACAGGGATAGCATGGCGAGCCCCGCTAGCGGATCCTTCACGCAGCAGTCAGTTGATCGATCCGTCGTATCGGTGAAGCCTCATCGGTCAAAGCTGCGGTCTCGACCAATGGTGAGCGCCTCGCGCTCGTCAGCGGTATCTACCTACGAATTGGCTGTTAGAACCAGAGCACCGAGAAGGAAGCCTGCGACTGTCGCGACAATTGCCACGATGAGTGCGATCTTCGACAAAGGCTCCTTGCGGCTGAGTCCTACAGCCGCCGTGATGATCGCCGCGGCACCGAATATGATGGGGATAAAGAACAGCCCGATGGCAGAAAGAACAAATGAAACGATCGAAAGCACGTTTGATTCACTCTTCTTCTGCCCGTTAGCGGCGAAGTTGTCGTTTTGGGTCATGAGGCTCCCTGGGGGCTGTGTGAGGCGTTGCCGCAGGTGAAGGCTGCGACCATTGCAGCGACATAGTAGATGCTAAGACGCTCCTATTCTGGGTCACGCCGAGGCCACTATGCGCCCCATGGTGACCACAGGCAAGGGGTTGGGTTGGGAACCGCTGCGAGGTAATGCAATCACCATTTGCAGGACGGGTAGATGCCAAGGGTGCGATCTATCGATCTGCTGTCACAGGGCTGGTCATTGACGCGCCTGGGTCGATCTCGACGTCAGTTGCGGATCGAGAGCCACTTTCGCCGTGATGCCACCAGAGCGCCGATCGCACGCGAGGCCACGGCAGAGTCCAGACGGCGGCTGACATCAGCCAAGGCAGCATTCCACGGCCCGTCGCTGTAGGTGGGGTAGGGGTGAATCACGCCCGCGAGGTCAGTGGTCTTGAGGCCCTTGGTCACCGCGAGGGTCAACTCGCTCAGCATCTCACCGGCCCGAGGCCCCACCACGGTGGCACCAAGGATGGTGCCACCTTTGTCGTGCACTATCGCGGTGAACCCTTCGGTGCGACCTTCAGCGACTGCACGGTCTATGTCGCTGTGCTCGATGACTTCCACGCGATGACCGGCCTCGGGATCCTGAGTCGAGGCTCCAACAGCGGCCACCTCCGGATCAGTGAAGGTCACCCGTGGCACCGTCGTCGCCGCCTTGCGCCGCGTGCCCAGGACAGCGTTGCTGGCTGCCGCGCTGCCGTGCATACCGGCCAGGTGGGTGAACTGGGCGTGGCCGGTGAGGTCGCCAGCAGAGAAGATGCGCTCGTTCGTGGTGCGCAACAGATCATTCACCACAACCATGCCGTGGTCATCCACCTCGACTCCCGCCTCATCCAGTCCGATGTCGCTGGTGCGCGGTCGGCGTCCGACCGCAACCAACACGCGATCAAAGTCGACCGAACTGTCGTCGTCGAGCACCAGCGCGCGGCCTTCGGGGCCCTGAGAGACCTCCGTGACCTTTGCGCCGGTGCGCACCGTGACACCGTCGGCCTGCATTGCTGCCGTCAAGACAGCGCTCGCGCGCTCGTCCTCGCGCGGGATCAGCCGCGACTCTCCCTCCACGATCGTGACCTGCGAGCCGAGTCTGGCGACGGCTTGGCCGAGCTCGGACCCGATGCTGCCGCCGCCGAGCACGGCGAGACGCTGGGGCAGGGCAGTCAACTCCCACACGGTTTCGCTGGTCAGCGGGTCGCTCTCAGCCAGGCCCGGAATGGGCGGTATGGCGGGCTCTGCGCCGGTCGAAAGCAACAAGTGCTCGAACTCGATGTCATGAACGACGGGCACACCATCAGGGCCGCCTTCACCAGCTTTATCGGTATGCGATGCGTCCGTTGTCACCTGGACGCTCCGCGGGCCGGTCAAAACGCCACGACCTGCAAGGACTTCGACACCGGCATCGTTCAGGGCCTGTGGCGAATCAACCGGCTCGATGGTCGTGATGGCCGATCGCACATGCTCCATCACCGCAGCGAAGTCAATCTCCGGCGGTGCATAAGTTACCCCCAGCGCGGCAGAAGTCCGCGACACCGCCGCGGCATGGGCCGCGGCGAGCAGCGACTTGCTCGGCACGCATCCGGTCCACAGGCAATCACCTCCGGTGCGATCTTCCTCGATCAGCAGAACCTTCGCGCCGAAACCTGCAGCGTTCTTCGCGCCCACGATCCCGGCTGTGCCACCACCCAGCACCACTAGGTCCCAGTGCGCGCTCATCGCTTGTCTCCTGAGGCCAGCGAGCGAGCAAAGGCGTCCAGGCGTGCGATGGCCGCAGCGTCCGGCTGAGACTGGCTCGCCCAACGCGCAAAGACCCTCTGCAAGCCGCGGTACTCGCCGAGCAGCGCGCTGCAGCGCTCACACGCCGCCAGGTGTTTCTCTAAGCGATCGACCTCGCTGGCGGACAAGAGCGCCGAAGGATCGGCGTCGAGGTATCGCTGCAGTCGACGGGCGCTCCAGTGACACTCGACCATCGTCCACGCTGATTTCCAAGGGCTTTGCATGCTCATCCTCTTCTCCTCGCCATGCCGTCGCCGCTCATCATTCGCCTACTGCTCAGCGCCCCGGTCACAATCGTCTCGCCTTCACAACATCTGGTCCCAAGTGTTTGCGCACTCGACCTCGCGCGCGGCTCAACCGGGACATCACCGTTCCTACCGGTACATCCAGCACGGCGGCGGTCTCGGCGTACGTTAAGCCATCAACGTCGACCAGCAACAGAACGGTGCGAAAGCGCGGACTCAACGAGACCACGGCGTCGTGTAGGAGCGGGTGGAGGGTGGCCGCAAGGACCTGGTCCTCGGGGCTGTCTTGATCGACCCGGCCAAAGGCTGGTCTGGCCTGGTGGGTGGCTTCGAAGTCTTCGACCGTGATCGGTCGTTGCCGACGGTTCATGTTGATATGGGTGCGGCGCAAGATCGTCAGCAACCATGCCCTGGGATGGGCACCGTCGAACGACTCGATCGCCCGATACGCTCGAATCAACGTTTCCTGGACAAGGTCTTCGGCCCCACCGTTGCGTCCAGTCAGCGATTTGGCCACGCGCAGAAGCACGTCCATCTCGGGCTCGACATACTCAGCAAACCGCAGCGCCGCGCTCTGAGCTTGCTCGGGTGCAGTGTCGGTAGGGGGCACGTCGGGTGAACCCGGTGCGGTGGCCTCGCTCATCCCGACCCCTGGGTGGGGGCCTGCGCAGACCGGGAGTGGGCGAGGTAGACGGTGTTGCTGGACCTGCCACCCGTGAGGGCGTTGTCGAAGCCCACGACCTCAGCCTCGACAACGTCGAAGACGCTGCGCGCGGTTGCCATGAATGCCTCGTCGGGAGCCCGATCCGACCACAGCCCGAAGACCCCCAGCGGGGAAAGCCGTCCGGCAACACCGCGCAATCCATCCTCGCTGTAGAAGCTCTCGTGTTCGGGGTGCAGCACGAAGTCAGGGGCGTGGTCGATGTCCAACGCGATCACGTCGTATGCAGGTAGCACCGATACGTCATCTATGGGCTGTCCGCCGATAACAGAGAAGAAGTCCGCCAGGAGCAGCCGCGTGCGGTCATCTCCTAGCAATTCCTCCGAAACCGGCAACAATCGCTGTTGGTGCCAGGAGATCACGGGGGAGAGCGCCTCGATCACGTCCACACCGCCGACGTCGCCATGGCGCAAAGCGGCAACCGCTGTGTAGCCCAGTCCAAGCCCTCCCACCAGCACGGTCAGGGGCTCTGCGGCGGTGGTGGCTACACCCGCCGTCAGGGTGTGTCGCAGGCTTCGAGCGCGCTGGATCGCGAGGTCGGCCAGTGCCTTCTCGGCGATGGTGAACATGCTCGACATGAGGACCTCCTCGCCGAGCTTGACCTCATACACGACGGTGTCGGTCCGGGGCTCGGTGCGCCGGCGCAGCGAGATCTCACCAGCCCGAGTCGGCGCAAACGACAACTCTTCAAAGCGGGGGATGGTTCCTCCTGAGCGGGCACGACAATGACGGGGGAGAGCCAGCCTACGAGACTAGGGTGCGGCGGGTGTTCAAGCGCCTTTTGCCTGAGCGGCTCGGGTCCGATTTTCGATGGCTCTTCGGTGCGTCGACTGCTGCCAATCTAGGCGACGGCGTCCTGCTGGCCGCCGGACCACTGATGGTTGCATCGCTGACTCGGGACCCCTTCGCGGTGTCGATGGCCGTCTTTGCTCAACGGGTGCCGTGGCTGATCTTCTCGCTGTTCGCCGGCACGGTGGTCGACCGCGTGGATCGTCGGGTGCTGGTCATCTTCGCCGACGCTGTGCGCGCCACGGTGTTGCTGGCCTTGGTGGTGTTCATTGCGACCGACGCTGTCACGTTGCCGGTGCTCTACGTAGCCTTCTTTTTGCTCGGGACGGCGGAGACGTTCGTGGACAACGCGGCCTCGACGCTGACCGTAGCCTTGGTGCCGCGCGCACACTTAGGTGCGGCCAACGCGCGAATCTTTGGCAGCGCGATGATCACCAATCAGATGGCCGGCCCGCCACTTGGTGCCTTTTTGTTCACGATCGGCGCGTGGTGCGCCTTCGGAGTCCATGCAGTGCTCCTCCTGCTGGGCGTTGTTTTGATCTGGCGGATCGCCCTGCGGCCCGACGCGCCTACCGAGCAATGGGCATCGCTGTCGGATCGCACCCGGGAGGGCGCCCAGTGGCTCTGGCGCCATCCGCCAGTGCGCACGTTGGCCTTGATGATCACCCTCTTCAACATCACCTTCGGCGCCGTGCTCGGCCTCTACGTCCTGTATGCCCAGGACCGTCTGGGAGTCAGCGACTTCGGTTACGGCGTCTTGATCTCCATGATCGCTGTCGGCGGGGTGCTGGGATCGGCGCTGTACTCCCGATTGCAGGCACGGTTCTCCTACGCGGTGCTCCTACGTACCGGGCTCGTTCTCGAGACCGCCACCCACGCCATCTTGGCGCTGACCTCCTCTCCCGTGGTGGCCGCGTTCGTCTTCTTCGGGTTTGGGGTGCATGCCGCGGTATGGGGCACCACCTCGACGACGGTGCGACAACTCGCTGTGCCCGACGGAATGCTCGGCCGGGTCACCAGCGTCTACTTGCTCGGATCCCACGGCGGTTTAGCGATCGGCACGCTGCTCGGCGGTGTGATTGCTGGAGCCTTCGGGTTGTTGGCCGCGTTCTGGTTTGCCTTTGCAGGCTCATTGATCGCGCTCGCGTTCCTGTGGCGACCGATGGCGCAGGTCGCGCGCGCCGTCGAGGGTTAGTTCGAGAGCAACTCGACACTTTGGTGTGCGATCTCATACTCCTCGTTGGTGGGTATTACGAACGCGGCGGTCGCGGCGCCCTCCGGGCTGATCAATGCTTCACTGTCAGCAGCATCGTTGCGCCGATCGTCGACCGCCAGGCCCAAAATCGATAGTTTGCGCAGGACATCGGCACGCAGGGCGGGGTTGTTTTCACCCACTCCGGCAGTGAAGGCCACCCCATCAAGTCGGCCCAGTGGCGCCGCCAACGCCCCTACATGACGCACGATCCGGTGCACCACCACCTGGTATGCCATCTGGGCCGCTGCATCGCCCTCCTGGATAAGCTGCATGACTTCGCGAAAGTCACTACTGCCGGTCAAGCCAAGCAGGCCACTTTCCTTGTTGATGGCATGGGTGAACTGCGCTGCCGACATACCGGCGACATCGGCCAGGTGGCCTGCGACCGCCGGGTCGAGGTCACCGGTCCGGGTGCCCATGACGAGCCCATCGGTGGGGGACAGCCCCATCGAGGTATCGACACTATGGCCGCCGGCAATGGCGCACGCCGAGGCTCCATTGCCCAGGTGGATCACGATCGAGTTGACGTCCTCGAGCTCGCGATCCAGCAAGGCGGCGACGCGCCTGGAGACGTAGGCATGTGACGTTCCGTGGAAGCCGTACTTGCGGACCCCATACTCGTGGCGCCACTGGCGGGGCACCGCATACTCACTGGCTGCGGCGGGCATGGTGGCGTGGAAGGCCGTGTCGAAGATGGCGACATGTGGAACGCCAGGGAACGATTCGCGCGCCGCCTCGATGCCCTGAGCGTTCGCTGGATTGTGGAGAGGAGCCAGAGCTGCGAGGTCCTTGATGCTGGCAATGACGTCATCGTCGATGAGGGTCGGGCCGCTGAACTCATCACCGCCGTGCACCACGCGGTGACCGACGGCGGCAACTGCAGCACTGTCGAGGTCGGGACCGTGGGTGGCGAACTGCTCGCGTAGGTGATTGAAAGCTGCGCCATGATCCGGACAGTCGACGTCAACAGTGAAACGCTCACCACCGCAGTCGTGTCGGACCTTCGACCCGCCCTGGCCAATGCGTTCGATGAGACCTGCAGCGCGCGATGCGCCGGTGGCCGGATCGATGAGCTGGTACTTCAGGGAGGAACTGCCCGCATTGATGACCAGCACGGTGGTGTCCACGGCCTCAGCCCTTCGCCTGGATGGCGGTGATCGAGATGGTGTTGACGATGTCGCGCACGGTCGAGCCGCGGGAGAGGTCGTTGACCGGCATCCGCAACCCCTGCAGCACCGGACCGATGGCCACCGCGGCGGCGCTGCGCTGCACTGCCTTGTAGGTGTTGTTGCCGGTGTTCAGGTCGGGGAAGATCAACACGCTGGCGCGACCGGCCACCGTGGAGTCCTTCAGTTTGGTGGCGGCCACGGACGGGTCGACGGCCGCGTCGTACTGGATCGGACCCTCAACCTCTAGTTCAGGTTCGCGCTCGCGCACCAGGGCCGTGGCTTCACGCACCTTCTCCACATCAGCGCCGGCGCCTGAGCCCCCGGTGGAGTAGGAC
>JBATUU010000206.1:0-13706 GCA_049671385.1 Ornithinimicrobium sp.
CTGAAGGCGTACCCGCTGGCGCACCTGTCGCTGCAAAACGCGCAGAGCCCCGTCCATGACCACCATTGTTGTCGCAACTTCCGTGCCGCCACCCACCCATGGACTGCGACACCCAACATTGACCAGACGGCCCACTGGCCGATCCTTGAACTCTCGCGGTGATCGCAACACCTGACTGTGGAGGTGTTGATCATCCGGTTCGCCACGTCCATGATCACGGAAAACGTGCAGGTGTTTTGGGCTGGACCGCAACGTGGTGAGTGGCGCCCACGCCGACCACGTTTGTATGAAACATACAAACACATTTGAAGAAAGTAGGAGCTATCTCGACAAATGGCTAGAAGTTGCTGGCCATATTCGTGAATCGACTGTAGTGGCCCTGAAAGGCCACGACGACGGTGTCTGTCGGGCCGTTTCGGTGTTTAGCAACAATGACGTCGGCTTCACCTTCCCGAGGCGACTCCCGTTCGTACATCGACTCTCGATGCAGGAGAATAACGACGTCCGCATCTTGCTCTATCGATCCACTTTCGCGAAGATCTGACATCTGCGGTTTCTTATCGACTCGCTGCTCGGGACCACGGTTGAGCTGTGACAAGGCGATCACCGGAACCTCCAGCTCTTTGGCAAGCAACTTCAACGCCCGCGAGAACTCCGCGACCTCTTGTTGACGTGACTCCACGCGCTTGCCCGAACTCATCAACTGCAGATAGTCAACGATCACTAGTTTGAGATTGTGCCGCTGCTTCAGGCGGCGACACTTGGCGCGAATCTCCATCAACGCCATGTTCGGGCTGTCATCGATAAACAGCGGCAGATCCTGCAGTCGTCCCTGTGTCTCAGCAAGTTTCGTCCAGTCGCGGTCTTCCATATTGCCCTTGCGCATCTTCTGCAAAGCAATCTCCGACTCAGCCGCCAGCAACCGCATGGTGATCTCGGTCCGACTCATTTCCAATGAGAACACCACGGTCGGAATGTTGTGCTTGATGGCAGCACTACGAGCCACATCCAATGCGAAGGTTGATTTACCGACCGCCGGCCTGGCCGCGACGATGACCATCTGTCCGGGGTGCAAACCATTCGTCAGTTCATCGAGATCGGTAAAGCCTGTGGGCACACCCACCATCTCCCCGGAGGTTCCCGAGGCAAATTCGATCTCCTCCAGCGTCGGCTCCAAAAGCTCCGACAGGGCCATGTAATCCTCGCCCTTGCGCCGATCTGCGACGCCATACACCTCGGCCTGGGCCAGGTTGACGATGTCCTCCACATCGCCGCCCCCCTGCGCATATCCCATTTGCACGATCCGGGTGCCGGCCTCGACGAGACGGCGCAACATAGCTCGCTCGGCAATGATCTGCGCGTAGTAGGACGCGTTGGCGGCCGTGGGCACCGAGGCAATCAGTTGGTGGAGGTATGCCGTCCCGCCGACCCGGCTCAGGTCACCACGTTTGGACAACTCATCAGCGACAGTGATCGCATCCACCGGCTCACCGCGACTAAACAAGTCGACGGCTGCCTCATGGATCGTCTCGTGCGCAGGCCGATAGAAGTCGATCGACTGCACGATCTCAGAGCACTCGCCGATGGCATCTTTGGAGAGCAACATGCTGCCCAAGACACTCTGCTCAGCTGCTACGTCCGGGGGTGGCACTCGATCGGGCGACGTGGGGTCCGCCATGTTCGCGAACGCTTGGTCCATCTAGCTGAGCGACACTCTGGACTCCTCTCGTGGGTTTGACCCCTGCGACTGCAACCACGGCTCACTGCATCACCCGGCACCGACAGACCTGGTGCGCACGCTCGCCGAACGCTACGGCTGGCTCCCCCACCGCTCAACACATGCCACACGCGCCGTGTGGACAGCCTGGGGACGACTCAGGCCCTTAGCGCCCCGGAGCGTGCATTGCCTGTGGATGGCCTTGTGGACATCCAGTCGCCTATCGTCGCCTACACCCTCTGACCTGCATGGATGTGATCCACACCGTGTGGACAGAAATACTCTCGGAACCTGGGTAAAGACCAGGTCATCCACAGGTATGCCGGAGCCCGGCGCATACACTCGATCCTCGTGTCCCAGCCCGATGCGCTCGTCCAACGCAGGGAGATTCTGCGCCTGGCGATTCCGGCCTTCTTGGCCCTGATCGCCGAGCCGGTCTTTCTGTTGGTCGATAGTGCCATCGTCGGCTACCTGGGCACTGCCTCTCTCGCCGGCCTCGGGGTGGCCACCGCAGTCTTGCTCAGCGCTGTCGGCATCTTTGTTTTCCTCGCCTACGGCGCAACGTCGGTGGTCGCCCGCCGAGCGGGGGCCGGAGATCTGCGCGGGGCCCTCGGGGCCGGGGTTGATGGGATCTACCTGGCGGCACTGATCGGGGTCGTGACCACAGCCCTGATGTTCAGCTTCGCCGAGCCCATCGTCGACTTCTTCGATGCCAGCGCGGCCGCTAGCGCCGAGGCGGTGACCTATCTCGCCATCTCGGCCTTCGGCATACCCGCGATGTTGATCGTCTTTGCAGCCACCGGCGTGCTCCGCGGGCTCCAGGACACCACCACCCCACTGATCGTCGCGGTCGCCGGATTCACCGCCAATGGCCTGCTCTCCGTGGTACTCGCGCACGGGGTCGGCCTTGGGATCGCCGGGGCTGCCTGGGGCAGTGTCATCGCACAGACGGCGATGGCGATCGCGCTGACGGTGGTCGTGCTGCGCGGCGCCCAACGCGAGCGAGCACCGCGCACATTCCATCCCGGCGGAGTGTTGCTGGCTGCCCGCGACGGCATCCCACTGCTGATTCGCACGCTGGCACTGCGCGGCATCATCTTGGCGACGACGTGGGTGGCCGCCGGGCTCGGAGACACCGACCTGGCCGCCTTTCAAGTCTCGATCACCGTGTGGAACCTGCTGGTGTTCGCGCTGGATGCGCTCGCGATCGCCGGTCAGGCCATCACCGGGAAGTACTTAGGGGCGGGCGACCTGCAGCGCACCCGCGCCGCGATGGCCATGATGATCCGTTGGGGAGTCTGGTTCGGTGTGCTACTCACCGCGCTGATCCTGAGCGCCCACAGGCTGATCCCGATGGCATTCAGTGCCGACCCCGACGTGCGGGCATCCATTGCGGCCGCGCTGATCGTGCTCGCCCTGCAACAGCCGATCGCGGCGATCGCGTTCGTCCTCGACGGTGTGCTGATGGGCGCTGGCGACATGTGGTGGCTCGCCATCGCGCAGGTCGTGCTGGCCCTGATCTACCTGCCGATGCTGTACGCCGTGTGGGCCTCCGACGTGCAGGGCACAGCCGGACTCGTGTGGCTCTGGGTCGCCTTCAGCACGTTCATGGCGATCCGAGCACTGGTGGTGTTGCTGCGCTCACGCAGCAATGCCTGGATGGTCACCGGCGCGACCCGCTGAGCTGTCGCACGAGCCCGTGCATCTCTTAGATCCGCGTGCACTACATCACTCCAGGCGCCCGCTCTCGCCCGACTGGGCAGCACTGACCCCGGTGGTCGACGAGCAGCAGGCCACAGGGGACAATTGGGCCATGTCGACCTTGCCGTTGGAGCTTCGCACCCAGTCCGTTTCGGTCTCCGATCGATCCGCCGGTCGGCTGCGCATTTTCAACCTCGTGATGGGACTACTGCATCTGGGCTCCGGCGGGGCCATGCTTGCGCTGTCCAACGACTTCACCGTGCCGGTGTCCTCATTCTCCTTGCAGGGACCTCCCGGCACGCCCCTGTCTGAGGGTGTTGTCAACTCAGTGGTGGACCTCCCGTTGGGTGTGGGCACCGCAACGTTCCTGCTGTTGTCGGCTTTCTTCCACTTCCTGATCGCTTCTCCGTGGGGCTACAAGCGGTACATCTCGGAGTTGTCCCGAGGACGCAACCGATTTCGCTGGGTCGAGTACTCGTTGTCTTCGACGCTGATGATCTTGCTGATCAGTTTGGTGTTCGGTATCAGTGATATCGCTGCGCTGATCGGGCTGGCTGTGGCGAATATCTCGATGATCTTGTTTGGCTGGTTGATGGAGATGTCGAACAACGGCCTCATGCACACCCGCGGTGAACAGCCGACCCGGGGCGGGCGCGCGTGGTGGACGCCCTTCTGGTTTGGCTGTGTCGCTGGAATTGGTCCCTGGCTCGCCGTGGCGGCATACCTGATCGTCAACGTCGGCATCGAAGGCGGCCAAGGACCCCCGAACTTCGTCTACGGCATCATCATCACGATCTTCGTCTTCTTCAACAGTTTCGCACTCAACCAGTGGCTGCAGTACCGGCAGATCGGGCGCTGGAAGGATTATCTGACCGGCGAGCGGACTTACATCGTGCTGAGTCTGGTGGCCAAGAGCGCGTTGGCTTGGCAGATCTTCGCAAACGTCCTGATCGGCTGAAGCCAGTGTGCGCAGGTGAGCGAAGTGCTCGCGATGCAGACGTATGAGCGGCAGTCGGGCTGTCGAAGCAGCGGTTTGAGCGCAGCATAGCCATCGGCGCGCACTTCGGCTGTCCGCGCTCACTCCGACCGTCAACGCAGTTTCGGCGTTGGCTATACCGGCCCCGCGTCGGCGGCACAGAGTGCGAGCCGTAGCCGGTGACGGGGCAAGGGCTCGCACTCTGCCGTCGGGGGAGACCAAGTTTCTGCGGACAGACGTCACTGGAACCCGCGCGCGGATCGTTGGGTCTCTAGGTCTCGCCCGGACGGTTACACACGAAGGACCCGCCCACACTCGCGCGTGACCGGGTCCTTCCTGCTCCTCAGTGTCGCTCCGTGAGCGACGACTCAGGTGTCGAACGTCAGCTGGCGACAACCTCGATCGTCACCGTCGCCGAGACGTCTTCGTGCAACCGCACGTGAGCGGTGTGCTCGCCGACGCTGCGGATCGGGCTGGGCACCTCGATTTTGCGACGATCGACCTCGGGACCACCGGCTTCCGCGACCGCGTGAGCGATCTCGGCGGAGGTCACCGCTCCAAAGAGCCGGCCAGCGTTGCCGGCCCGGGCGTGCACTGTCACCGAGTCAGCCTCGAGGCGGGACTTGGCAGCCTTGGCCTCTTCTTCGGTGTGCTGGGCACGTGCCAGACGGCCTGCCTGAATGGCGTCGACCTGCTTTTGACCACCCTTGGTCCAGGGCGTCGCCAGCTTGCGTGGCAGCAGATAGTTGCGGGCATAGCCGTCCTTGACATCAACGACGTCCCCGGCCACGCCGAGACCGCTGAGCGGCTGCGTGAGAATGAGCTTCATCAGTATCTCCTCGTCGTCCGTGCCCGGCTCAGCGTGCTGAGCTGGAGTAGGGCAGCATGGCCATCTCACGAGCATTCTTGACCGCGTTGGCGATCTTGCGCTGCTCCTGGACGGACACCCCGGTCACTCGACGCGCGCGGATCTTGCCGCGGTCGGAGATGAACTTGCGCAGCAGCGCAGTGTCTTTGTAGTCGATCGCATCGATCTTGGCGGCCTTGAGCGGGTTCGCCTTTTTCTTTACTTTGCGCACAACGGGCTTGGCCATCGTGGTGCTCTCCTCTTCTGTTGCGAGAGCCCGAGCTCACACTCGGGATGGATGACGCGGGAGGTTCCCACGCCCTTCTAGCAGATTCTGCTGTTTGAACAGATCTATGTATGAGGTGTTGCTGGGTCAGAACGGTGGCTCGTCGTAGGACGGGCCACCACCCCAGCCGCCACCTTGGTTGCCGGAGTTGCCACCGGACTGACCACCGGAGTTGCCGCCGGTCGCCCACGGGTCATTGTCAGGAGTGGAGCGGGTGTTGGAGCTGCCGCCCTGCTGGCCACCTTGGCCGCCGCCAGAGTTACCGCCGCCGTAGCTACCCCCGGAGGACTGACCGCCACCGGACTGGCCGCCGAAGCCGCCACCCCCGCCGCCGCGCTGCGCTTTGGTGACCGACGCCGTCGCATACTTCAGCGAAGGCCCGACCTCATCGGCCTGCATCTCCATGACCGTGCGCTTTTCGCCCTCGGCAGTCTCCCACGAGCGGGACACCAACCGACCGGAAACGACCACCCGGGTGCCGCGGTGCAGCGACTCTGCGACGTTCTCAGCAGCATCGCGCCAGATCGAGCAGCGCATGAAGACGGTCTCGCCGTCTTTCCACTCGCTCGTCTGACGATCAAACTGGCGTGGCGTGGAGGCCACGGTGAAGTTCGCCACGGCCGCACCCGAGGGGGTGAAGCGCAGCTCCGGGTCGCCGGTCAGGTTGCCGACCAACGTCAGGGGTGTTTCGCCTGCCATGCTCAGTCCTTCTTCTCGGTGTCGGGCAACTGCAATGTGGCCACTATCGGCTTCGCCGACTTCGTCAGCATCTCTGCCTGTGTCAGGCGTCGAGCCGCAGCAACTTGGTCCGCAGCACCTGCTCGTTCAAGCCCAACTGACGGTCCAGTTCCTGGGCCGTGCTGGACTCGCTCGACATGGTCACGACGGCATAGATGCCCTCGGCCTGCTTACGGATCTCATAGGCCAGGCGACGCCGGCCCCAGATGTCCATGGTGTCGATGCTTCCGCCGTCCTTGGTGACGACGTTCAGCATCTTTTCTAGCGTGGGTTGAAGATTGCGCTCGTCCATCTCGGGGTCGAGGATCATCATCAGTTCGTACTGACGCATGCGTTAACCCACCTCCTTCGGTCTTGGCGGTCGCGGTCTCTCCGCGACAGGAGGGTTGCACTACGTGCCGCCTTCGTTGCGCTCAGCCCAGTGTGTCAGCTTCATCCAGGAGGCTGAAGAGTTATCCACAGGGCAGCGCCCGAACAGCAACCCACACACAATACGGGTGGCTCATCACCAGGGCCTAATCGCGCGTCATACCGTCTAGACGTGGAAAGGACCTTGCCTCGAGTCTTGTCACGCTTGGCACCCACCGACCAGGCAAGCGCCTCTCACGTCGGGGGGAACACCCGAGATGGCGGCTTTCACAACGGCCCTGCGGAGGCGAGCCTCCGCCGTAGTCACCTCACGGTGGCTACAGTCGGAGCGAATCCATAGCAAACGGGAGGTAGGCAGTGTGCTGGTAGCGCTACATGGACCTCGTCGGGACGGGGCCAAGAGATGATCGCCGTAGCCGGCTATCGACCCAGAATGCCGTCAGCCTATCCCCTGAAGCGACCAGGCAACGCTGGCAACTTGATTCACGCCCAGGCACCCATGCGCATCCTGAAGCAAACGATTCACCAGACCGACCCGTGGAACGCCTTCGGCGACAAGACATTTTCGGACTTCGTCAACAGACGTTGCTCGCATCTCGTCTTGACGATGGCCAACGACATCAGAACCAACCGTGGCGGTGTACCTCAAGCTCAGAGCCTCACCGCAAAGATCGATGAGTTCGATGTTCCGGTGGTCATCTTTGGTCTTGGCGTGCGTGCTCCCAGCAATGATCTCAACGAGGTGTGGCTAGCTCCGGAAACGATCTCTCTCTTGCAGTACCTGGAGCGACGGTGTGGACCCATCGGCGTCCGAGGGGCATTCACCGAGAGTGTGTTTCGGAAGTGTGCGGGGCTGACCGACGTCGTCGTCACCGGTTGTCCGTCGTTCTTTTCCGCCCCTGCAGCTTTTCGGGAGCTGCGAACCAACCTTTCGAGCCCCAAACCCGGGGTGCATTCCTTCGCGGCAACACGATATGAGCGAACGGAAGACCTTGCCCTCTTCGCAAGAACCGTTAGCGAAGGTGGCTTCTACATCGAAGCAACGAATGAACATAATCATGCGGCGCACGTGCAGGCAATGCGTGGTGAGCGGGTGGACGTGCCTGACTTTATGAGGCAGGTGTTCCACGAAGACGCTGCGAGTCAAAAGTTCAGACGCGAAAAACCGACTACTTCTGGATTCACTCGTACTCAGCTCGAGGAGTTCTATCGCTCACGCTATCGTCTGTTTCGGCATCCGGAAGAATGGACGCAGTTCAATCGTGAAGTGATCTCCTTCAGTTACGGCACCCGGTTCCATGTCAATATGGCCGCCCTTCTAGCCGGCATCCCGGCTACGTGGATTACGCATGACACGAGGACGCTCGAATTTTGTGCGTTGCTTGGTCTGCCTCACGTCGACCTCGCGGATTCAACCGATATGTCCGTCGAGGACTTCCGGGCTGCGGCGGACTTCGAATTGATGTTTGAGCGACTGCCCGCACTGTTCGCGAACTGGGCTGACTACCTTCAGGCGCACGGACTCGAATACTCGGTGCCCACAGATCTCATCTGAGCCTCACCTTTGTCGCCTGGTAGCCGTGGGACGATCATGATGTGTCTCCAGCCGTCCACACTCCCGCCGGACCAGTTCAGTACGTCCTCAGCGAGCCCGAGGCGCGCGACTCTGCCGGGCACCGCCCCGATCTGGTGTTGGTACACGGGTGGTGCTGTGAGCGTTCGTCGATGATCACTTTGAAACAGGAGTTCAATGCTGAGCACCGCATCGTGGAGGTCGATCTTCGCGGCCACGGGGACAGCCTGGAGGTCACCGATGACGGCTGGATGGGAGCCGGTAGTCGGCGACAGAATGCCGATGGCCCCTTGCCCCAGGCACTTCTCGGAGTCCGGATCGAGGATTACGGGCACGACCTATGGAAAATCTGTAGAGAAGCACGTCTGCATCGGCCAATTCTGATCGGACACAGCATGGGTGCGCTCGCCGTGCTAGCCACCCTCGCCGGCAAGCATCACGGTCCACATGCACCACGTGCAGCGGTACTCCTAGACCCCGCGCCGGTGGTAAACCGCAAGGCCAAGGCGTTCTGGGCCAAGGCGTACCCCGACATTTCACGCGATCTCAGTGGACAGTGGCGTCGTGAGTTCGCCCGATCTCTGTTCTTGCCTACGGATCGCGCCTCTCGCATCGCGCTGATCGAATCAATGGCACACACCCGCGCAGATGTTGCTGCCGGGGCCGCCAAAGCAATGGCCGAGTTCGATGGAGCCTCTGCCCTGAGCAACGTGGAATGCCCCCTTTTGGTGCTTCAGGCAAACACCGCTGAACATCAGATCAAGCAACTGGCCCGCGAGCACGCCGTGTCGTTGACTCTCGGGCAGACCGTCGGCGTTGGCCACTTCCATCATCTTGAAGCTCCCGAGCAGGTCATGCCGATGATCCACAAGTGGATGGAAGTAACCCTGGAAATGCCTCGGTCAGCTCAGTCCCTTGTCTAGTCGATGACCACGAGAACGTCGCCCTCTTGCACGACGTCACCGGGAGCGACGAAGACCTCTGTCACGGCGCCTCCTGCCTCAATCAGCATCGGGATTTCCATCTTCATCGACTCCAGCAACACCACTTCCTCCCCAGCTTTGACCAACTGGCCGGGCTCCACGTGGACCTGGGCCACATTGGCGACCAACTCCGAGGCGATGTGCTGCGTCATACCTCGATCTTGTCAGAACTTAACCTTGTGCGTTGCCACCTCACGCCGAGCCGATCGGTCATCGACTAGCGTTCTGTGCGATCTGTTCCGTCAATGAAAGTCAGTTCTCCATGCCCTCCGACGCTTCAGTGCCAACGTCACAGCGACGTTTCCGGCCTGAGATCGAGGGGCTGCGGGCGGTGGCTGCGCTCCTCGTCGCGGCATACCACGTGTGGTTCGGTCGAGTGTCCGGTGGAGTCGACGTCTTCTTTGTTGTCGCCGGCTTCATGGTCACCAACACGCTGTTGGGCCATCTGGAGCGCACCGGCCGCATAGACGTCGGGCGCTACCTCGGCAGGCTCCTCGCCCGACTGCTCCCCAATGCACTGGTCGTCTTGCTGACAGTGGCAGTCACCAGCTGGTTTCTGGTGCCCACCACCAGGCGAGACGAGGTGTTTAGCGAGATCGCGGCCTCAGCCTTGTACTACGAAAACTGGCAATTGGCCGCGCGCTCGGTGGACTACTTGGCTCGGGATTTCACCAATAGTCCCGTCCAGCACTTCTGGGCCATGTCCATTCAGGGGCAGTTCTATCTCATCTGGCTAGTGCTGTTCGTGGTGGCTGTGAGTATGGGCGGGGCACGGTCAGCACGCCGCCGAATCGGCACGACGGTGGCGATTCTGGTCCTGCTGTCGTTTGCCTTCTCTGTCTGGTTCACCGATATCAACCAACCGGCCGCCTACTTCAATACAGCTGCCCGGGTATGGGAATTCGGAATCGGGGCCCTACTGGCCCTTACTGCCTCCCGCTGGCCAGCCCCTTCCAGAAAGTCGTCATTCCTACTCGGCTGGGCGGGGCTCCTGGCGATTGTCTCCTGCGGCGCCATCCTCTCGGTCGGTACATCTTTCCCGGGGTGGATCGCCTTGTGGCCAGTCGCCGGCGCCAGCTTGATACTTCTCGCCGGCCACTGCGAATCCGCCTGGTCCGCGAGCACGCTCCTGTCAAGCAAACTCCTCGTGAGCTTGGGAGCGGTCTCTTATGCCCTCTATCTTTGGCATTGGCCCGTGCTGGTCTTCGTTCTCATACTCACCGAGCAAGATCGGGCCAGCATTCCCCAGGGACTGATGATCGTGGGTGTCTCAATTCTGTTGTCGTATGCCTCCACCCGCTTCGTGGAGCGGCCTTTGCGTTCACGCTCGGTCGATTTCCGGGGTAGCTGGACGGTGCCCCTTGTGTCCGTTGTCGTCGTTGCACCTTTTGCTTTTGGCGCGTATGCCATCTCCTCGAACTTCGCCCCGGCGGAGGTCGCACGCTCCGCTGGCGGCGACAGCGAAAGCTCCTTCGTCCAAACCGACGAGTACCCAGGCGCGGACCGTGAGGCGGGACAAGCCTCGCTCACCAGCGACAACACAGCAGATCCGGCACCCGGACTCGCTGAGGCTTCGGAGGACATACCCGCCGTTTACGCCGATGGATGTCACCAGACGCCTACTGATCCTGAAGTCGTCAGTTGTACATATGGACAACTCGACGCCGATCGAACAATGGTCTTGGTGGGTGGCAGCCATTCTGCGCACTGGCAGCCCGCGCTCCGCCTCGTGGCAGAACAGCAGGGTTGGCGCCTGCTGTCGGCAACCAAGAGCGGATGCCGTCAGGGCACGCAATTCACCGAGGTCAGCACAGGGACCGAGAGCGTTGGCCTGGAGGGGGCGAACGTCGACCCGGCACAGGCCGCGTCTTGTCGTCAATGGAACGAAGCCTTGATGCGGTGGATTCCCGAGCAGGAGCCGGACCTCGTCGTGATGACATCGACGACAGGCTCCGGTAGCAAGGAAAACGTCCCGGCCACCTACCAGGAAGTATGGCGGCAGCTGTCCGATCGAGACATCGCCGTGCTTGCAATCAGGGATACACCCAGGCCCCAGCAGGACATGGTCGACTGTTTGGCTCAGAACGGAACGCAGAGCACAGACTGCGACCTCAACCGAGCCGAAAGGTTGAAGTCCACTGATCCGACGCGCCGACTCGCCTCGGTGCCCCCAGGCGTGACCTTCATCGACCTTACGGATCAAATGTGCAACGCACAGCGATGTCCGGCTGTGGTCGGCAACGTCATCGTCTTCTCGGACAACAGCCATCTCACTCGGACCTTCAGTAGGACCCTCGCGCCTGCCTTGGTTGCTGCCGCCCCGGTGTTGCGGTGAATAGTCTGGCTCAGATGCTCACGGCATGTACGGTGTTGCCCCGTCGACCAAGAAAGTGGTGAACATGCGCGTCTCAGTGATCGGAACCGGTTATCTCGGTGCGGTCCATGCTGCCGGCATGGCCGAACTCGGCTTCGATGTTGTCGGCGTTGATGTCGATGAGGCGAAGGTCCGTTCCCTATCTGCGGCGAAGATGCCGTTCTACGAGCCGGACTTTGAGCCTCTCCTGGCCAAGCACGTTGGCGACCGTCTGCGATTTACTACAGACATGTCAGCTGTCTCTGACGCCGAGGTTCACTTCCTGTGCGTCGGCACACCTCAGCAACATGGCTCTCTCGCAGCGGATCTAACCTATGTTGATGCGGCCATCGAGGCCATCCTTCCCTACCTCAGCGACGGCTCGGTGGTGGTGGGCAAGTCGACCGTTCCGGTCGGAACAGCTGAGCGCTTGGCCGAGCGCATTCGTGCGGCTACTCCGCAGACGGTTGATGTCGCCTTGGCTTGGAATCCAGAGTTTCTGCGCGAGGGTCTGGCCGTGAAGGACACTCTGCACCCGGACCGACTTGTTTTCGGGATGGAAGAAGCGACCGCCGAACGAGCCGAGAAAGTCCTCCGCACTGTGTACGCGCGCACCCTGAGTGAGGATCAGACACCAGTAGTGACCACCGACCTGCCCACCGCAGAACTGGTCAAGGTCGCCGCAAACTCGTTCTTGGCCACAAAGATCTCATTCATCAACGCCATGGCGGAGATATGTGAGATCGCTGGAGCCGACGTCACCAGACTTGCCGACGCGATCGGGTATGACGTCCGGATCGGACGCCAATTCCTGAACGCAGGTGTCGGTTTCGGTGGCGGCTGTCTGCCCAAAGACATTCGCGCATTCAGCGCGCGGGCGGCGGAGATGGGTGCCGCGCAGTCGGTCGCATTCCTAGGCGAGGTCGACGCCATCAATGTGCGTCGCCGGGAGCACGTGGTAAATATCGTCCGGAATCAGATCGGCGATCTACCCGATCGCCGGGTAGCAGTCTTGGGAGCTGCGTTCAAGCCACATTCCGATGACGTGCGTGACTCTCCGGCTCTGTCCATCGCCGGTCAGTTGCATCTCGCTGGGGCCGATGTGTCCGTCTATGACCCCAAGGCGATGTCGAACGCTGCTGAGTACTTTCCGACGCTGACGTATGCCGAGTCGGTTGAGGAAGCGGTGGCCGATGTCGAGGTCGTTTTGCACCTCACCGAGTGGCCTGAGTTCCGTGAGCTTTCTCCTGACTCCCTCGGCAAACTAGTCCGCCGAAAGCTGGTGATCGACGGTCGCAACTGTCTCGACAAGGCAGCGTACCGGGCTGCGGGTTGGACGTACTGCGGACTCGGCAGCCCGTGAAGACGCAAACCCCCTAGACTCAGCGGTCATGAGGTCAACACCGTTCATCGACACTCGAGTCGGGTTCCCCTCCGAGGGTTCACGATGAAGCACCTCTTCATCGTGACCTATGGGAAATCTGGCTCGACCTTGCTTATGGGTCTACTCAACTCGATCCCGGGTTTTCAGATCATGGGCGAGAACGGTGGCGTGATCCTCAACCTGCTCCAGTACCAAAAGAAAGCCTCTGAGGTCTCCCGCAAGTGGACCACAAGCGAGCCGTTGGAGTCTTCCCACCCGTGGTACGGGATCGACCACTATCCATCCGACGTTGCCCTGGACCGGATGGCTGACCTGGTCACCGACACTCTCCTGCGTCCCGGCCCGGACACCATCGTGACCGGGTTCAAAGAGATCCGTTGGTGGACGGTGAGCGTCACGGCCTACCTAGACTTCCTCGACTCGCTATACCCGAATGCTCGCTATCTGTTGAACACGCGTAATCACCAGAACGTAGCCGCGAGCAGTTGGTGGAAGAAGGACCCAGACGCCGTCCAGACCTTGGAACGGATCGAAGCCAACATGCGCCGAGCCGTTGGAAGCAGAGGGGAACGCGGGTATCACATCCATTACGACGACTACATCGCTGACCGCACATTATTGCGAGAGTTGTGTGACTGGCTCGAGGTTGACTATGACCAGGAGCGTTTCGACCGCGTGATGGACATCAGACACACGACCAAGAGGCGGTCCTAGGCTGCGTCGAACCTTCGGCTGTCAGCTGTTGAGCGGCATGACATCTGATGAAGCACTCGCAGGTC
>JBATUU010000207.1:0-5332 GCA_049671385.1 Ornithinimicrobium sp.
CCACGTTCCAGTTGGCCCAGCCCGCGCGCAGCTTCCCCAAAGGTGCAGTCT
This sequence comes from Ornithinimicrobium sp., assembly GCA_049671385.1. Classification (GTDB taxonomy): domain Bacteria; phylum Actinomycetota; class Actinomycetes; order Actinomycetales; family Dermatophilaceae; genus Ornithinicoccus. The sequence goes on from JBATUU010000207.1 coordinate 52, forward strand.
CGCTCGTGTACGAACGAGCGGGCGAGGTCGAACTGCAGGATATGTAGGGGTGGCTATGGTCGTGAATATCGACGTCATCTGCTTGCGAATTCTGACGTTACCTAGTGACCCGCCGGAAGGCTAATGGACGGCCTTGGTGGGAGTTGGGTTACTTATCGGGGTGCGATCCCGAGGGCGTGTTGGTCCAGGACGTCGTCGAGCAGATCCGGGGGCCAGTCGAGGTCGGGGTGCGCGATGAGCAGGGACGCAACTCCGTGTAGGGCCGTCCACAGAATGAGGGCGACCGACTGGATGTCGGAGGGCACCATCTGCCCAGCGGTTTGGGCAGCGTCGAGGTCCTCTAGGAGTGCGTTGAAGCCCACACTGGACATCATGATCTGGAGCGAGTCCCGCCCTCGGGGGCGGGAGGTTGGGGTCATGAACAGAAGCTCATACGGCACCGGATGGGCGACGGCGAAATCGACGTAGGCGTGGGCCCGACGGCGAAGTCGGGTATCGAGATCTGTTTCGTCACTCAGCTCTAGACCGACATCGATAGCCATGTCATCTAAGGCCTGAGTCGCGGCAGCGACAAGCAGGTCGGTCTTGCTCGCGAAGTGTTGATAGAGCGCTGGCACGGTCTTGCCGACGTCGGCCGCGATGTGTCGTACCGATATCTCTTCCACGGACTGACCATCGCTCATCCGGGCGACCGCAGCCTGCAGAATCCGCTCACGCAGAAGATGCCCCTCGCCCTGCGCGGAGCGGCCATAGACCGTGACTGCCATGCCCCTACCCTATGCTAACGTCGCTAACTTAGCGTTGATAACAACATTGGCCCTAGTAAGCAGGAGAGACCATGACCGAACCGCTCGCCGCAGGAACCAATCAAGCGTTTGCGCACACCGAGATCACCTCAGGCACGCGCGATGACGTGTGGGCGCTGTGGACTGATGTGCCCACATGGGGTCAATGGGACTCAGGATTGAAAGACGCTGTTCTCAACACAGACTTCGCGCCCAGCGCTACCGGAACCATCGTTCCCAACTCAGGTCCGAAGGCTTCCTTCCGAATTGTTGAGGTTGATGACGGCTCTAGCTACACGTTCGTGACCAGCATGCCCGGAGCCACATTGAGCGTGCGGCGTGAACTGCTGGACGCTCACGCAACCACGTTCACGCACACCGTCTGGTTCGAAGGGCCCCTATCCTGGCTGTGGTCACGACTGGTGGGTCGCTCTTTCCGAAAGCAACTGCCTCCGACCATGCAACGACTGGCTCAGCTGGCCGCACAACGCCAGCGGTGAGCACACCGACCACCGCCACTTTTACGAGCGGCGGTCAACCAGTGACGGTCCACGCCATCCAAACCGGAACCATCACCATCAAGCGATCCCACCACACGTGTCGCCTGCCCGAGCGCACCCCACTGCCTATACGCGTGCTAGCAATTTTGGCTGATAGGCGCTTCTCCGCGCCCATGCCCATCTGGACATTCGCCATCGAACACCCTCAGGGGCTGGTCCTGATCGACGCCGGCGCAACACCTTCCTACAACAACGACGAATCCTGGGCTCAGGACCCACGAGGAGGTCGCCTCATCCGCAGTTTCATCAAGATCGACGTGAAACGAGACCAAGCGTTGCCTGTTCAACTCAACGCTCTAGGTCTGGACCCGATGAAGGTTGACCACGTCGTGTTGACCCACCAACACATCGACCACACAGCCTCCCTGCCCGCCTTTGCGAACGCCATGCTTTGGACAACCAAAGCCGAAGACGATGCCGCCGAGCACATCGGTGCCTTCGCGTGGAGGTGGCGAACCGCCGAAACCGAGACGCGCTACGTCGATACCGACCCCGAAACGAACACTCGTAGCTCAGCCGATCCCGGGCCCGGCCTGGACATCTTCGCCGACGGCTCGCTACGCGCCTTTCACGCCCCGGGCCACACGCCCGGCTCAATCACGGTGCGATTTCGCACGGACACCACCGAGATGTGGTTCACCGGCGACATTTCGTTCACCGCTGATCACATGAAACCAACAGCGCCGACCGCGGGCATCCACACCGACATGAACGCGGTACGCCGGCTCCAAACCACACTCGCCAGCAAGAACCTCATCCTGCCCTCACATGACTGGACCAACGCGGACCGCCTGAAACGCAGAAGCGAAACTCACAACTAGACGCTGACCACACCCGTCAAGCACAGCCCATAGTGACGTCAGAATTCGCAAGCAGATGACGTCGATATTCACGACCATAGCCAGTAGGGGTGAGGCCGCAGCGACTGAGGGTTGCCCGGCGCTGGCGTTGGGTCCTATGGCAGCCCTGGCGCCATTCTCAAAACCGACTGCACTGGACATCGTCAATCACCTTCACCGGTTCCGAACAGGGATCCTTATCTAGGGCACGGAGGATTCTGGTGGCCCGAGGATTCGACGTAGGCGGCAAGGTCCTGGTGAAAGGACGGGAAGGTCTTCTTCACACATGTGGGGTCATCGAGTGTGAGGCCCGGGACACGCAGCCGGGTGATGCTGAAGGCCATCGCGATGCGGTGGTCACGTTGGCACTCGATCTCGACGGAGGTTGGGATGCCGGGGTGGATACGAATCCAGTCCCGGCCCGTTTCGACTTTCACGCCCATGCGGCGAAGGTTTTTGGCACAACTTTCGAGGCGATCGCACTCTTTCACGCGAGTGTTGTAGACGTCGGTGATGGTTGTCGGTCCTTCCGCAAACGGCGCGATCGCCGCAAGGGTCGGCATAGTGTCGGAAATATCCCGCATGTTGACCGTCACGCCCTGTAGCCGTCCGTTTCCTACCACGGTGGTGCCCTCATCGGAAACCTCCACATCAGCGCCCATGCCACGAAGGACGTCAACGAACGCTATGTCCCCCTGCAGGGCATCTGATCCCAGACCAGGGATCGTCGCACTCGTGTTCAAGATCGCGGCCGCAGCGAAGAAGTAACTTGCGGACGACGCGTCAGGCTCAACGGAGTATGTCCGTGCCCGATAGGTCCCGTGCGGCACGTAGTACGTGTCACCTGAGATGGCCACATCGATACCGAAATCGCGCATCATGTTCACGGTGATCTGCACATAAGGGGCCGACACTAAGTCAGACACCGTGATCGACAGCCCCTGCCTACATAAGGGGCCGATCATGAGCAGCGCAGTCAGGAACTGCGAAGAGGTGCCCGCATCGAGCCGCACTCCGCCCCCGTCCACCCCTTGCGCCCGGACCGTAAGCGGATGATGAGCAGGCTCGCCACCGAAGTCGATTTGGACTCCAAGGTGGCTTAGCGCATGTGTCAGTGGCTCCATGGGGCGTCGACGCATCTGGTCTGAGGCATCAAACGCGTACACGCCGTACCCGCACGCTGCCAGAGCTGGGAGAAAGCGAGACGTCGTCGCACCGTCTCGACACAAGACGCTGGCGGTGTCGACGCTCGGCCCGGATGGTCGTCCTTCGACCTGCCAACCATCGCCCGCCGTGGTGACGTCGTACCCAAGGGTCTGTAGACCGGCCACGAAAGCATCTGTGTCGTCTGAGTCCAAGGCGCCGATAAGCGTCGTTCGCCCACTCGCAGCCGCTGCCAATGTCAGGGCACGAGCGGTGATCGACTTCGAGCCGGGAACATTGATGATGGTCACACCGCACACCGTAGTTGCCAGCTAAAGAGCACGAATCGAAAACCACAGCGGCGGCGTCTTCGACCCCAGCAACGCAAAAGGCTGACACGCCTCAGGGGTCGCATGGCAGGACGCGTCTCGAAAGGGGATCGCTCATCGGGAACGCATCCGCCTGGGTACGACTAAACATGGAAAGGGCTAACGCGCCTTAGTCGTTGCGCCACCGGTAGATCAACACGGCCAAGAACATGGCAGCCCCAAGAGCGAGACCAACAGTCCAAATCACCCGCAGAACCGGGTCGTCTCGGGTCAGGGGAAAGGAGATGACCCCAGCTACGGAGACACTCATCAAGATGTGCCACGGGCTAGTCCGGTCCAACCCGAGAAACTCACCCAAAGGCTCCTTAGGGTACCGCTCGCTGTACCCCTCCGGATGCTCTCCAGAAGAGTCAGCGCCGTCATCACTCACCACGTCCGCCTCCCGTTGAAGGGTCGGGCCGGAAGCCGACCACCTCATTCAGGTCCTTGGGGTCCACCCCCGGCAAAGTAATCGTCCGACTCGACACCAGCTCGATTTGCACTTTGACGCTGTACCCTCCGGGCGGTGACCCCCGCACGGCCGCAATCTGGCGCCACGGGTATGCCCTCCTGCGGACCTCGACGATCTCGATGCCCTCGCCGCTAACCCGCGTGTGTGAGCGAGCCCAGAGAACAGCCGCCGCCGAGACCAGCAGCGACGCGATGGCGGTCCAGACCAGGGTGGTGCCCCCATCTCGGGCATCCCACACGGCGAGGCCCACCACCGTGGCCGTGTACAACAACAACAGCGGTACCACCCACTTGCGCACGACCCGGCCTTGCACCCACCACGTGGCAGACCCGTCCGTGACCTGGTGAGGTCTCACCCTCGCTCACCGCCACGCACGCAGTGAGCGAGCTCGCGCACCCTGACCGGCATAGAACGGGCCAACCTGCCCCGCCTTCGAGTGGCGCTCACCCACCAAGCGTATGCGGCAACGGTCACGATGAAGCCGCAGCGAGCGTCTGTTCCGTCCGGAAAGCGACCGACCTTCGGGGCAGATCCACCGAGCAGGGCGAGATGACTAGGTCTCCCACGCTTGTCCGGCGGAAACTCCCGCTGCGGTGCATCATCACGATTCGGACTGCGGCCGGGGTTTGAAGGGGACCATCGACCCAGGAACGTCGACAGAAGCCCTCGAGGCAAGCGCCGGTTGGGCCGAGTCCGCCACCTTGCTGGATGACCGAACCGTCACACGTCGTCGTTGAACATATGGAGCACCTCGAATCGTTCGCACACGAGCGGCATGTCGTGACAAGGCTCCCGGCCGAGATCGAAGCAGATCGCACAGTAGTACTCCCACGCACGCTCCCGCCATGACTCAAGCGTGCCGCCCCACTCGCCGTATTCACGAGCGAACTGTTCGTCCACCTCATCGAAAGCCGCCACGGTGACCTCGACCGACTCCACCACACAGACCGGTTCGCCCCTACCGTCGAGAAGGATGCTCACGGAACCCGACACCGGCGGATCCGCTCGGTCCGCCTGATAGCTCCACAGCAATTCGCTCGTCGCCGTCTTGAGCCCTTTTCGGATAAGCCGCGCGCCTTCGTCCCGACTTTCGGCGGAATACCCAATGCTGAAC
>JBATUU010000208.1:0-1582 GCA_049671385.1 Ornithinimicrobium sp.
GGGGTGCCCAACTTCGCCTTCACCCACGGCTTCACCACCGCCTCCTGGACGTTGCGCAGTGACCTCGCCGCCATCTACGTCTGCCGCGTGCTCGCCGCTATGCAGCGCAGCGGCCACCGGGTCCTCACGCCCACGCTGCCCGACCGCGCGATGCAGACGCGGCCGCTGATCAGCTACAGCTCCTCATACGTCCAGCGCAGTCGATCCCTGCTGCCCCGGCAGGGCGACCGCTCGCCGTGGCAGGTCGGCGACCACTACTTCGTGGCCCTCGCGCAGATGAAGTTCCGGCCGATCGCCCACCGTGACCTGATCTTCAGCGGAGCAGACGGACGAAGTGCGCGCGCAGGAGTCACAAGAGCGCGGACCACGGCTTCGAAAGACTAGTCTGCGCGCTTTCGCTCAGACTCACGCACGATGACCGGCTCGGCTAGCTCAGGTGCTTGGTGGCCTCCCGGCGCGATAACCCCGAAAGCCGATCCCCTAGCCGGTCCACCTGGGCCCGCACCCACTCCGGGTCGGTGTGCGCGTGGTCGCGCAGCGCCCAGCCGATAGCTTTGCGCAGCCAGAAGGAGGAGTCCGTGACATTTGCCTCCACCGCAAACAGGAGGAGGTCAGTGTCCAGCGCCGACTTGCTGTTGACCTGACACAGCACGCTGGCCCGGCGCAGCCAGAGGTCTTCGTCGACAGCCCACGCACGCATCACCGGGTCAATCCGAGCGCGATCGGCGATCAGCGCATCGCGCAGCGGGTGAGTGCTGACATCGTCGACCAGATCCCACCAGGCGCCGGTCACGATCAGGTGTCGCAGCAACGGCAGCACGTCGACGTCCAGCCACAGGTGTGCTTTGCGGTCTTTCACGAGTGCGAGCGCGGCATATCGCTCCTCGCGGTACGCCGCGTCATCCCACAGGGAGCGGACATCGCCCTCCCATTCAGCCCGCGTTGTCGGCGTCCACCCCCGCAAGATGGGGCGCAGCCCATGCTTCAACTCCGCGGACGTCAACCCGCGATAGGGCATCGCCGACTTCATATACCGCTGCTGACCTGCCGCTCGCTCGGGATCGCCAACCTGGGCTAGCGCGCTCCGGATCTGCTGCACGACATCAATACCCCCAACATCCGTACCCGCAACATCAGTGCCCGCGACATCAGTGCCCGCGGCTTCACTGGTCACGCAAGCCCTCCTGTTGACGCTTCAGGCGGATCTCCAAGGCCGGCCTGCGGTCGGCATTGCCCGATAGGTCGATGTAGTGCTGACCCCACATGTGCAACAGCGCGTCATCGAGCCGGCGCACCGCGCCCGGCGGATACCGGTAGTCCATAGCGTCGTTGATCGCCGGTAGATCCGCGGCGGACAGCAGCGCTCCCAGCTCATCGAGCGAGGTGATCTGGAGCTCCAGCAGCAGCCCCGAGATCCAGGCGTAGTGCTCCCCTCGTGACCACCCGGCGTCGGCAAACCGCCCCGCCAGAAAGGACGCGAGATCTTGGGCGCTAATCCGGGGGTCGTCGTCGTCACGATCCATAGGTCGGCCAGACATGCTCTCCTGCAGACGATCTCGGATCGTAGAAAATTCGCGATCGG
>JBATUU010000209.1:0-8426 GCA_049671385.1 Ornithinimicrobium sp.
GTCTCCGGTCACCACATGCGTGCTGATCGGCGAGCGCCCCCGGGGCAGTTCGCGCAGCGTGGAGATCTCCATATCGCCGAAGACGGTCATGGCCACCGTGCGTGGGATCGGGGTTGCCGTCATCACCAGGACGTGCGGCGCACCGTCTCCGCCAGCTTTTGCGCGCAGCGCATCGCGTTGTTGCACCCCGAACCGGTGCTGCTCGTCCACTACGACCAGGGCCAACTCGGCAAACGTGACGTGCTCCTGAATCAGGGCATGTGTGCCGATCACGATGCCGGCCTCACCGCTAGCGGCGAGCAGCAGATTGCGTTGTCGCTCCCGAGCAGACTGGCTACCGGTCAACAACGCGACGCGAGTGCCCCGTTGCTCGCCACCGAGCAGGCCGGCCTCGGCATATGGCCCCAGCATGTCGGTGATCGACCGGTGATGCTGCACGGCAAGCACCTCCGTCGGGGCGAGCAAAGCTGCCTGCCCACCGCTGTCGATCACGGTCAACATCCCCAAGAGGGCGAGCACGGTCTTGCCCGAGCCCACTTCTCCCTGCAGCAACCGATGCATGGGAGTCTCCCGGGCAAGGTCGGCCTCAATCTCGCGGCGCACCTGACGCTGACCATCGGTCAGTTCGAACGGCAACCGGTCAACGAAAGCCTCACTGAGCCCTCCAGTGACAGCTGGTCGCGCCACCGCGGGCAGCGCGTCACTGGCTCGCCGCCGCTGGGCCAGGGCTGCCTGGATCACGAATGCCTCGGCATACTTCATCCGCCAGCGAGCACGTTTGGCATCTGCGATGGTGCTCGGTTGATGTACGTCCCGGTATGCCTGCAGGGCAGTGGGTAATCCGCGCAGCGCGCGGATGTGGTCGGGTATCGGATCGGGGATAGCAGTCAATGCTTGCAACACCAGGTCCATGGCGGCGTGCATCTTGATCGGGGTCAACTTCTTGATGCTCGGATACACCGGGATGAGGCCGCTGCCCAAGACCGAGGTTGCTCCTGCGGCTTCCTGTCCAGGCAGGACTTGGTATTCGGGGTGCGTCAGTTGCCGGCGATCACCAAAACTGCTGATCGTGCCGGAACAGACCACCACCACTCCCGGAAGCAGAGCCTGCTCGTGTCCGAAGACCCGGAAGAACGTGAGGTCGATCCGATGGCCGTGCTCGTCCACTACCGTGGCAATCAACATCGAGCCCTTGCGACGACTCATCGGCCGGGTCTTGGCGTGCAGCACCGTGGCGATCAAGACCACGTCTTCTCCGTCGCTGACCGTGCTGAAATCGCTGGGCCTGGTCGGATCGATGTACTTCGTGGGCAGGAAATCGATGAATTCGCCAACGCTCTTGATCGAGCGCTGAGTGGCCAACGGCGTCGCCGAGGTCCCCAGCACGAGACGCAGGTGCGTGTCCAGGCCGACCGCCACTATTCGAGCCCCAGCAACCAGGGATAGGTGCGCTGCCCGCCCCACAGCCGTCGGACCTCCAGGTCATCGCCTGGTGGCAGTGCGGCCGCGTCAATCCACCGGGCAATCACTGCGTCCAAGTCGCTGGCATGGTGGCCTTCACCCGCTACGACCGTGAGCGCCTCACCGCCATCCGGCGCCCACTGCGCGAGGTGAGCCAAGACATCAGCCGCCGCACCATCCATCTCATCGGTGACGCTGACGATCTTTCCTTGCGCCAGCCCCAGCCATTGGCCGGGGCGGCAGGGTCCAGCAGCTGTATCCGCCGATGAGGTGGCGGTGACCAGTGCCCCGTAGGACATGTCCTTGGCCGCCCCAGCCATCTCATCAAGCATCACATCCAAGGAGTCCGCCCGCTCTGCGTCCCACATCGACAACGCGGCAAGACCCTGAACCGCCGCGACCGTAGGCACGACCCGCAGGTCCAAGCCCAGCCGGGCACCCTCATCGGCGGCAGCCCGAGCGGCGAGCACGGTGTCACCATCATTGGGCAGGACAGTGACGACTGCGGCGCCGAGGTCGCGGGCGGCCTGCAGCAGCGAGCCGGTGGAGGCTCTGTTACCAGCTGCCGAGTGGACGACACGAGCACCGGCCGAGGTGAACAGCCGCGCCAGGCCCGGTCCAGGGGCACAACACACAATCGCCACACCAGCCGATGACCGCGAGAGGTCGTCACCGTCCTGGGGGCGGTGCAGTGAGGTGATGGTGACCTGCTGAACCGGCCCGACCCGCGACCCGGCATCCAAAGCGGCAGCCGTGTCATCCAGGTGCACGTGAACACGCCATATCTCCGGTCCACCGACAACCATGACCGACGATCCGAGCCCGACCAAGTGCTCCTTGAGGTCAGCAGCGCCAGCGGGGTCGCAGCGCACGATGTACATCACCTCTTGACCCCCCTGGCCGCCGTCATGCTCAGGGTGCGGACACGTTGCGGCCCAGTCAATATCGCGGTCGCCGGGGATGGCCTCGCTGCTCGCCGGAGCGCCGATCCCCGAGTAGTCCCACTCCCCAGTGCTGCGGGGTGCTCCGTCGTGGGCCCGGTCAGCGAGCACGCCTTCCAAGGCTTCGAGGACGAGCACGAAGCCCGCTCCGCCCGCGTCAACGACGCCCGCTCTGGCCAGACTGGGCAGTTGCTCCGGGGTGCGGGCCAGCGCCGCTCGAGCGGCATCGAGGGCTGCGAGCGCAACCCCGTGGGTATGCCTGGGATCCTGCGACGTGCCCTCTTCCAACTCCGTCAAACGTATCTGCGCCCCCTGAGCAGCAGCCCGGGCGACCGACAAGATGGTGCCCTCGATCGGGCGAGATACACCCGCCCACGCGACATCGCTGGCTCTCGCGAACGCATCAGTCAAAACGGTGGCCGACATACTGACGGCGTCCGGGTCGGCTGCGTGCACGGCCTGCGACATACCCCGAGCAAGTTGGCTCAGGATCACTCCGGAGTTGCCACGGGCCGACAACAACATGCCATGGGCCAGCCGGGCCAGACCGTCGCTGAGCCGCAATGACTCGGTCGGTGCGGTGGCTGACTGGTCCCGCCTCGAGGTCTCATCTGAGGCGACGCGCAACTCCGCCAGAGCACCATCGACGGTCAAGAACATGTTGGTCCCGGTGTCACCGTCTGGCACCGGAAAGACATTGAGTCGGTCGATCTTCTCGCGAGATTCACTGAGCAGAGACCGGGAGGCGACCGCCCACCGCCGGGCGGCGGTCAGGTCCAAGACGGTGCTGCCCACGCTTGGAAGATTAGCCGGAGTCGCCAAGGAAAGAGAGGCGCACAGTGCGTTGTGAGTTGTCTACGTTCAGGTCCACCAGGCAGATGCTCTGCCACGTCCCTAGCGCCAACTGGCCCCCGATCACTGGAATCGAGGCGTATGGCGGGATGAACGCCGGCATGACATGAGACCTGCCGTGTCCGCGACTGCCATGACGGTGTTGCCATCGGTCATCAGCCGGCAGCACCTCATCCAGCGCAGCCAAAAGGTCGTCGTCGCTGCGTGCCCCCACCTCCAGTATCGCTATTCCCGCCGTTGCGTGTGGCACGAAGATGTGGAGCAGGCCATCGGCCAGGTCGCTCACAAAACGAGCGCAGTGGCCGGTGATGTCTTGGACTGCCTCAACATTTCCGGTGGTGACGGTGAAGGTCGTTGTCTGCATTCGACCATCGTGCCAGCCACTGAGGCGTTGCACGCAGTGGCTGTCGATCTGTCGGAGACTAGGAGGGCATGGTGATCACAACGTTGCCCACTTTGCGTCCGCTGTCGACGTAGGCATAGGCCTGGCGAATTTCCTCGAAGGGATATCTCCGGTCGATCACCGGACGGTAGGCGCCGCTGCTCATGAGGTTGCGCAGGTGCGCAGCGAGAGCCGCGTTCGCCTGCGGGAACGGAAAGGCAACCTTGCGCCGGCCCAGGGTCCGAGCCGCCGGTGCCCCAGCCGCAAGCAGGGCGTTGTGTCCACCTCTTCCCAGCTCGGAAGGAAACGAACGTGCCGCCGGGTCGAAGCAGTTGGCGCGTCGCTGCGAAAGAGGTATGTCCGGTTGTGTCAAACACAGCGTCAAAGCCGCTGCCAACCGTGTCGACGCTGTGAGATACGGACAGGTCGATGACCCGAAGGGCTCCGAGGTTTTCCAGCAGCGTAGGACGGCCGATGGGTGAGCGGTCACAGACAGCGGTTACCTCCACGCCCGCCGCGTGGAGTAGTTGGACCAGCGCGGTCCCTATGCCGCCAGTAGCTCCTTGAACGAGCGCGCGCTGACCGGGACCAAGCCTGCTCACGCGCAGGAACGCGTGGGCGTAGTGGGCCCCCTCCATGCCTGGGGCTCCCTCGTCCATCTCCCAGCCGGTCGGTATGGGAGCGATCAAGCCGGTGGCGGAGACGGCGACACGCTCGGCGTGGGCACCCGGCCGGGCGTCCACGAAACCGAAGACCCGGTCTCCCACCTGGTACGAGGTGACGTCTTCGGCTACCTCGGTCACGACTCCCGCATACTCCGACCCCAGGACGTGATGGCGGGGCCGTGGCCACCCACACACCGCCCGGTTGATCCGCGGTCTGCCAGAGCGATACGCGCAGTCGGTCCGGTTCACAGTGGTCGCCTCGACCCGGACCACCAGCTCACCCGGGCCAGAAGTGGGCTCCGGGACCTCCTCGAAGCCGACCACCCCCGGGCCCCCGTACCGCGTTCGCACCGCCGCAAGCATGAGTACACGATGGCATACCAATCGGGCGGGCCATCTTCGCCTGGGGCACCGATCTCTTGTCAGTTCGGTGGGACATGAAGCGCCCTGGCCCGATGTATTCACTCGCTGACGGCGCCCGCTCCAGCTATCGTCCCCACCATGTCGCAGGCGCCTGTCTTTACCCTTCGTGCACGCACAGTTGACGACCTCGATGTTCTGTTCAGCATCGCCGCGGACCTGGATACCTGGGAGGAACGCACTCCCGCGGCACCTGCACCACTGGACAGAGAGCGGTTCGACGTCCGGCACTCAGAGGGTTTGGCTAGCGGCGGGTCGAGCGACAACGTGAGCTTTGTGATCGATGTCGACGGCGCGGCCGTGGGCAGCGCGTCGCTGTTTGGGTATGACCCGTTGGTCCAGCATGCCGAGGCTGGTATCAGCTTGGTCCCCGCCGTTCGAGGACAAGGCATCGGCACCGTCGCGATCCGTCACCTTGTCGACTTCGGATTTGTGCGACGCAACCTGCGCCGCATACATCTGCAGGCGATCGCATCGAATGCTGCGGCGATTCGGGCCTACCAGAAGGCGGGTTTCGTCATCGAGGGGCGCCAGCGTCAACATGCCTGGGTCCGCGGGGGGTATGAGGACATCGTGCTCATGGGCATCCTGCGTTCAGAGCACACCGCGGCTCCCTGACCAGCCACCCAAGAGAGGCTGCGAGGGCGGGGACCCAGTTCGGCCCGACGAACCGCTGACTTGGGCTGATGCCCGGCCTGGAGTACGCTTGGCCGGTTCCCCCGGTGGCACCGAGCACGTCGGACCGAGTGCGGGACCATGATCGCCTTGGAATCACACATCTTCAACGTCTAGGAGCAAACCGTGGCTGCCACTTGCGATGTCTGCGGCAAGGGACCGAGCTTCGGTCACGCCATTTCGCACTCCCACCGTCGCACCAAGCGCCGCTGGAACCCCAACATTCAGCGCGTTCGTGCGTTGGTTGGTCCTAACAAGACCACCCCGAAGCGCCTCAACGTCTGCACCTCCTGCCTGAAGGCCGGCAAGGTCACTCGCTGACGCCGAAGCACCCTCTCATCGGCTCCCGCCGAAGCACCCCTCATCGGCTCCCGCCGAAGTGGTCCCATCCGAGTTCGCTGACGGAATGACCGTCCACAAGGACCGCTCCTAGGCTGCTGAGTGCACGCACCTGTCCGATTGCTACCCACCCCTGCGGCACTGTGCCCGAGGGGAATGTGGCCAACAGGACGTGCTCCTCGCCACCGGCCTGCACACACGACTGCGCCTCAGTTGCTCCCAAGACTGCTGCGATCGGGTCCCGCCACCTGCTCAGGGCGGCCGGGTCGAGGTCTAGCGTGACTCCACTGGCGGCGCCGACCCGTCCAGCGTCGCGCAGCAAGCCATCGGAGATATCAATCATCGACGTTGCACCCTCTCGTCCAGCCACCGGCCCCTCTGTCAGGTCAGGCCAGGGCCGCGTGTGATACCCGACCCAATCGGCGCACTGCTGTGCGTGCTCGGGCGGCGGATACCAACCGCGGGCGCCCCGTTGCAGCACCTCCAGCCCCGCGGCTGAGCGCCCCAAGCCGCCGGAGAGAGCCACCACCTCCCCCGCTCCTGCCCCAGAGCGCAGCACCGGTGCCGAGACACCTGACCCCAAAGCGCCCAGGGCTGTCGCCGCAACGCTGACCTCGCCGAGCGAGGAGGACAGGTCCCCCCCGGCAATGCTCACGTCTGCCGTCGTCGCTGCGAACGCCACCCCGTCGATGAACTCCAGTGCCCAGCGCACCGGCAGCGAGGGTGGAGCGGTCAGCGTGAGCAACAACGCTGTGCCCCTGCCGGCCATGGCAGCCAGATCGGCCAGATTCTGGTTGACCAGTTTGACCCCCACATCAGCAGGCGAGGACCACTCATCGAGCCAGTCGCGTCCGCGGACCATGACATCGGTGGTGACTAACGTGGCAGCTCCGGCCCGCAGGTATGCCGTGTCGTCACCGGGACCGACCAGCAGTTCGGTCGACGCCTCGGGCGTTGCCCTCCCGGACGACGCCATCCGGACAGAGAGTTGCCGCAGCAGTTCGTCTTCACCGAGTTCGCCGATGCTGTCTTCCTGGGGACCCGACACCCGGACACGGTAGCGTCAAGGCGAGAAGGGGACCTCTCCCCCTCACTCCAGACAAGGAGCCCAGCATGGTCGAGGCCTACATTCTCGTGCAGACGCAGGTAGGGCAATCCTCGGCGGTGGCTCGCGCCATCCAGGGCGTCGCCGGAGTTGCCAGCGCCGACGAGGTCGCCGGCCCATACGACGTTATCGCCCGCATTCAGGCGGCCAGCGTCGATGATCTCGGTAGGTTGGTCATTGCCCAGATTCAGGACGTCCCGCACATCACGAGGACCACAACATGCACGGTCGTCCACTTCTCCTAGCGAGTGCGGCCGCGCTCACGGCGACGTTGCTCGCCGGTTGCTCCATGTCTGTCCGGGCCACGCCATTCGACGGTGCCGACGAAAACGTGATGTGCCAAAAGGTGGCCGGGTTGTGGCCCAGCACCGTCGGCGGGCAGAACTCTCGGGTGACTGCGGCCAACAGCAATACTGTCGCCGCATGGGGTGACCCTGCCATCATCGCGCGCTGCGGCGCTGCGGTCCCGGAGCCGACCACCAGCCAGTGTCTCGACATCGCCGGTGTTGATTGGGTCGCCGAGCCGTTGGACGACGGAGTGCAATTCACCACCTACGGACGCGAGCCTGCCATCGAGGTATTGGTGCCCGAGGCATACTCGACCGAGGCGTTGGTGATGCCCGCCTTCACAGCGACAGCCGGCGCCATCCCCCAGACGTTGGGCAGGTGCTCCTAGCGCAGTCCCAACGGCCGCGTCATCGCGAGGTCGATCAGCTCGTGCACCAGCTCGGGATAACTCATCCCGGTCGCTTTCCACACTTGGGGATACATCGACCACGGGGTGAACCCCGGCATGGTGTTGATTTCGTTGATCAGCACGCCACCGTCCTCGGTGTAGAAACAATCCACCCGAGCCAGCCCCTCACACCCAGCGACCTCGAAGGCTTGCGCAGCGATCGCGCGGGCTCGGTCGCGCACGTCATCCGGTATGTCGGCAGGGCAGCGCAGCGCCACGTGGTCTTCATCGAGGTACTTGGCCTCGAAGTCGTAGAACGTGTGGTCCCCGCTGACGACGATCTCCCCCACCTTGCTGACCCGCGGCACCCCATCGCCGCGCCCCTGGAGGACGCCGCACTCGATCTCCCGCCCCGCGATAGCTGCCTCGACGACAACCTTGGGATCGCTCTCCCGGGCAAAGTTGACCGCCTTCTCCAACCCTGCGAAGTCATCGACGCGGGTAATGCCCACCGAGGAGCCGGCCCGGGCAGGCTTGACGAAAACGGGCGAACCGAGGGAGCGGATGCGCTCCATGACCCCGCGGGCATCGCGACGCCAGTCAAGGTCGGTGATCACTTCGTAGGCCCCCATCGGCAACCCCGCGGAGGCAAACAAGACCTTCATGACGTGCTTGTCCATCATCGCTGCCGAGGCCAGGACGCCGCAGCCGACGTAGGCGATGTCTGCCATCTCAAAGAAGCCTTGAATCGTGCCGTCCTCGCCGAACGGCCCGTGCAACACCGGGAAAACGACATCGACCTCGCCGAGCGAGCGTGGCAGCTCGCCGGGTCGTTGCACGCTCAGCACGCGATCACCCCCGAGCGGCAACACCACCTGCGCCCCGGTCTCCGGGACGCTGGGCAGTGTTC
>JBATUU010000210.1:0-1600 GCA_049671385.1 Ornithinimicrobium sp.
GGCGGGGACCGCCCAGCGGGAAGTCCTATTTGATCCGCTAGAACGCACAGAGGTCAAGGGGCGGCCGAGCCACGACAGTCATTGCAGACGTTCCTGCAGTCGCGATGGGTTACCCGAGAGGACCCAAGCGATGCCGTCAGGTGTGTGGGGCGTTCTGACCGGGCACAGGTAATGCAGGCCGCCGAGCAGCGGTTGAGGTACAGCAACTGTTGGTGTGCGAGTTACGTGTTGGCCTGATGCTGTTCACCAGAGCGCGTTGAGATGAGGGCCCGATATATGCCCGACGTAGGAGTTCGACGATGCGCTTTGCCCTTCGCTGTGCCGCAGCCACCTGTATCGCCAGCTTGCTCGCCGCTGGGCAGCTCGGCGCGAGCGCTGGCATCGATCGAGGGAGTGCAGGGGGCTATGGCAAGGAGCGCGGGCTGGAGCTGAGTTCACTCGACACTTACGAGACCGGGGTGTTCGACGAGTCAGCGGCCGAGATCCCGGCGTTCGATCCGCGCACGGATCGCACCTTCGTCGTCAACGCTCAGTCGGGCACCGTGGACATCGTGCGCTTAGACCGTCAAGGCGCACTTGAAGCCGAGGGGGTCCTCGACCCGAGCGGCGTCGAAGCCGCCGATGGCAGCACGATCCCGTCCGGCGCGGTCGTGAACTCCGTGGACGTAGCTCGCGGGGTCGTCGCCGTCACCGTCGAGGCGCCGGAAAAGACGGATCTCGGGTGGGCGGCCTTCTTCGACTCCAGCCAACTCGAGGCGCTGGGAGCTGTGCGGGTCGGCGCCCAACCCGACTCGATCGCTCTGACGCGCAAGGCACGCCAGGCTGTCGTCGCCAATGAGGGTGAGCCCGGCGAGGACTATGAGGTGGACCCGGAGGGCAGCATCTCGGTCATCGACCTTCCGAAGTCCCAACGGCGCTACGACCGGCTGAGGCAAAATGATGTCGAGACGGTCCGGTTCACGGCATACGACGAAGGGACGGCGCTGCCTGAGGGCGTGCGTGTCTTCGGCCCCGACGTGCCCGTCCCCGAAGGACAACCGGAGGCCGGGTATGTGGCCCGCAACCTGGAGCCTGAGTACGTCACCATCGACCGGCGGGGACGCACCGCATACGTCAGCATTCAAGAGGCCAACGCTATCGCCGTTGTCGACCTACGCTCGGCCACATTGAGTGACCTCTGGGCGTTGGATCTGTCCGATTGGAGCGCGCCCGGAGCAGCGCTCGACGCCTCCGACCGCGACGACGCGATCAACCTGGCTTCTTGGCCGGTGTTCGGTATGCCCATGCCCGACGGCATCGACACCTACCGCTACCGCGGCAAGGACCTGGTGGTGACCGCTAACGAGGGCGACGCCCGCGAATTCGGCGACTTCGAAGAGCCAGTGCGGATCGGCGACGAGGACTACGCGCTGTGCACCGACGTCTTTGGCGAGGCCGACGCCCTCAAGGCCGACGAGGCCCTGGGCCGGCTCGAAGCCACCACCGCCGACGGGCTGCGCGCAGGCCAGGACTGCTACGAGCAGATCCAAGTCTTCGGTGGTCGCAGTTTCTCGATCTACACCGCCGAAGGGGACCTGGTCTTTGACTCAGCGGGGATGAT
>JBATUU010000211.1:0-9104 GCA_049671385.1 Ornithinimicrobium sp.
ATCCACAACCCCGCGTTCAGCGGGGACAGCCCCACCACCAACTGCAGGTACTGGGGTAGGAAAAACAACAATCCGAGCACCGCGAAGATGCTCAGCAGGTTGGTCAGCACCGCCACGGTAAAGACGCGGTCGCTGAAGAGCGCGACGTCCAACAAGGGCTCAGGCAACCGACGCTGACGGCGCACGAAGAGCCACAACAGGGTCACGCCTACGGCCAGCAGCCCGATCGCCGCGGTGCTCGGGCCGTGCGTACCGATCGACT
Source organism: Ornithinimicrobium sp. (assembly GCA_049671385.1). Lineage (GTDB taxonomy): Bacteria > Actinomycetota > Actinomycetes > Actinomycetales > Dermatophilaceae > Ornithinicoccus. The sequence continues at coordinate 263 of JBATUU010000211.1, forward strand.
TCATCGCATAGACGACCGGCAACACGCCGGCAATCGACAGCGCGGCCGAGAGCAGATCGAAAGGGCCCGGAGCGGGATTGCGTGACTCCGGCAGTAGCCAGATGGCACCGATCAGCAGGATCACCATGATCGGAGCGTTGATCAAGAAGACCGAGCCCCACCAAAAGTGCTCCAAAAGGGCACCCCCGATGATTGGCCCGAGCGCGGCACCACCCGCGAACGCCGATGCCCACACCGCAACTGCGTTGCGTCGCTCGCGAGCATCCGGGAAAACGGTCCTGATCAGGGACAGCGTCGAGGGCATCAGCGTCGCCCCACCCAGACCGAGCAACGCCCGGGCCCAGATCAACATCTCGGCCGACGTTGCCCAAGCGGCCAACACCGACGCCCCGGCGAACGCAATCGCTCCAATCATCAGGAGTCGACGGCGGCCAATGCGATCCCCCAGGTTGCCCATCAGGACCAGCAGTCCGGCCAAAAGGAACGAATAGATATCGATGATCCACAGCAGTTGGGTGCTGCTCGGCTCCAGATCGGCACTGAGCGCCGGAACGGCGAAACCCAGGACAGTCATATCGATTGCGATCAACAACACCGGTAACACCAGCACGGCCAAAGCCGCCCAGCGGCGACGGGTAGACAACACACACCTCAATCTCGAAGGGAGCAGTTATCGTCTCACACGAGTTGGTCACACGTCCAAGTCGGTTGACCGAGTATGTGCAGCATCGTCAACTGGGGTGGCCGCAGCCATGTGGCATGCGCCACGACGAGGACGATGCGGCTACACGGCGCCGCCAACGACGATGAGGATCAGGTATGCGGCTCGAGCGGGTGATCGATCAATCCCGGCGCGAGTTGGTGGTAGTCAGCGGCCTCCTGAACCCACCATGCCTCGGTGGTCCTGAGCCCCGTCGGCTGGTCGAGGGTCCCCGCCGAAATAGAGATCCAGTTCGGTAGGCCATCGGCACGCCAGAAGAGACTGGACCCGCAGGTCCCACAGAAGCCGTAGAAGACACCCGCCGACGGCTCGTACCACTGCAGCGATGAATCCGAGACGAGCACCAGGTCGCTCGCGATGCAACCGGTAGCCGCCATGTAGTGACCCGTGAAGCGCCGACACCGCGGGCAATGACAGTTGACCACTGGCCGCAATTGTCCGACACAGTGATACTGCACTGCGCCGCAGGCGCACCCTCCGCTGGGTTGCAGTCCTGCCGCCGAGGCCTCCACCCAGACATCATGGCGCGGCCACCACAGGGCGCGCCATGTCTGGATTGACAGCGTCGGCGACCTAAGGTTGCCCTGTGCGAAATCTGTGCTTGGCATGCACTCTTGCCCTCGTCCTCACTGGCTGCAGCGATGATTCTTCGGATCCGGACTCCGCCAACCAATCACGTGCTCAGGAGGCCGGTGAAGATCCAGGCGAGACCGTCGTGCTGCAGCGTTCGATGGAGCCCATATCGATCGTGGACACCGAAGGGTTGAGCGAGGTTGAAGCTTCAGCCGCTGTCAGCGAAGCTTTCTTCGTGTCATCCCCGGCAGTCGTCATTGCCGAGGCCAGCGACATCGAGGGCATCACCCAAGCAGGTGAGACGGCAACCACCGCGGGTATTCCGCTGATGTTGGTGCAGGGCGACAGCGCAACCGGCGAGACTGCTGACACGGGGGATTCAGCGAATGAGACCTCCGGCGACGATGCCGCCGAGACAGCGAATGGCGGCGACCCCAATGCGGCCACTGCTGATGAGATCGGCCGACTCCAAGCCGACACGGTGCTCGCGATCGGCCCCCAGGCTGAGGAGCTTGCCAGCTCAGCCGGAGATGTCGAGATCGTGACGTCCGCCGACGACCTGCCCAGTATGGACGAGGTCGACGGACTGTCTGGCGTGGTGGCGCTGGTCCAGGACGACCAGACATCCGGTCAGACCGCGTCCACCGTGGTCGCCACGGCGAATGCCACATCTGCCGGCGCGGAGGTTATCTCATTGCCTGAGCCCGACGTGCGCAGTAGCCCGGAGGCCATCGAAGCCGTGTCGCAAACTGAACCCGACAGCATCCTCGCCGTCGGCGCAGACTTCGGCAGTCCCGAGCAACTGAGCAGCCGCGTGGACGTCGCCAAGACCGGGGTGCAGTTACCCGGAGGCGGTCAGACGCTCTTCCCCGGTCGCCGGTTGGTGGCCCTCTACGGCCACCCGGGCACAGCGGGGCTCGGCGTGCTCGGCGAGCAGGACCTGGACGAGAGCATCACACGGGCCCAAGACATGGCCGCCGAGTTCGATCCACTCAGCGACGCCCCGGCGGTTCCTACCTTCGAGATCATCGTCACGGTGGCCCAGGCCTCCTCCGGCGCGGACGGCGACTACTCCAGCGAGACCCCTGTAGAGGAGATGCGCCCCTGGGTGGAGAGGGCCGGCGAAGAGGGCGTCTACGTCATCTTGGACTTGCAGCCGGGTCGCGCGAACTTCTTGGACCAGGCCAAGATCTATGAGGATCTGCTGGTGATGCCGCACGTGGGCTTGGCGCTGGACCCGGAGTGGCGATTGACGCAGACGCAGCGGCCGCTGCAGCAGATCGGCACGGTGGAGGCGGAGGAGGTCAACTCGGTGATCGACTGGTTGGCCGAGTTGACTGCTCGAGAGAAACTCCCGCAGAAGGTGTTGGTCTTGCACCAGTTCCGACTCTCGATGCTCCAGGACACGGACGAGATCGACACCACGCGGGACGAGGTGGCGGTGCTGATCCATATGGACGGTCAGGGCGCGACCGGCGACAAGGACAGTACCTGGCAAGCGGTCGTGGACAACGCCCCCGAGGGCGTGACGTTCGGCTGGAAGAACTTCTATGACGAAGATGTCCCGATGCTCACCCCGGAGCAGACCATGACCCGCGAACCCACGCCCTTCATGATCTCCTACCAGTAAGGCTCCGGTCAGGTGCGCGGTGCGGCGTCAGGCTCTCGGCTCAACGTCTCACGGGCAAAGAGCCAGGGTCCCACGGCAAGCAGGCTGATCAGCCCGGTCAGCGCGAAAGCCCACCCAAAGCCGGCCGCGTCAGCCACGAGTCCGATCAGGATCGGGCCGACAATGGCGCCGGAGTCCTGGGCCATCTGAAAGGTCGACAACACGGTGCCAGCGCTTCGGTCGTTGCCGATGACGTCGGCAACACTGGCCTGTTGGCCGGGGTTGACCAGACCTGCCCCCAGGCCGCTGACCGCAGAGAGCACCAGCAGCACCCACAACTCACCGGATAGCCCCATCACCCCCAAACTCAGGGCGGTGACCACCAAACCCACGAGCACCAACGGACGACGTCCCGCCCGGTCGGCAAGGTCGCCGGAGATCTGCAGCGTGGCCGCGGTGCCCACCGCCGCCACCGCGAGCGCCACTCCAGCCACCCAGGTTTCGTTGTGGATAGCGACCGCGAACTGCGGCACGATGGCCACGCGCACACCGAAGTTGCACCACCCGTTAGCGAACCCAGAGGCGAGCGCCGCACGGTATGCCGAGTCTCCGAGAGCCTCGCGCACCAGCATCGGGGGTGCCGGCGTTGATCCCGCCGGCACGCGCAAGGCCGCTCCCGAGAGCCGCATTGCGACTGTCGCGGCGGCAATGACCAACGCGACTGCGTACACGATGAACGGCACGCGCAATCCCAGCGAGGCTAGAGCCCCACCGATCAGCGGTCCGACCATGCCGCCGATCAAGAACACGCTGGCGTAGGTGGAGGAGACCCGGCCGCGGATGCTCGGCGGCGCAAGGCGCACCAGCAAGGCCATCGCCGACACGGTGAACATGGTCGACCCGATGCCACCCAACCCGCGGAAGGCCAGCAGTTGCCAGTACGACTGAGCGAACGCCGTGGCGAGTGAGGAGACGGCAACGATCAACAGTCCGCCCAGATAGATAGGACGCTCGCCCAGGCGCGAGACCAAGGCCCCACCGGCCGGGGCGAAGACCAGCCGAAAGAAGGCAAACGCTGAGACCACCACGGAGGCGGCCGCCACCCCGACATCAAAACTGCGGGCATACGCAGGCAGCACCGGCGCTACGAGGCCGAAGCCGATCGCGATCACAAAGGCGGAGGCAATCAGCACACGGATCTCCCCCGGGATCTGCGGGCGATCGGATGTGGCCATGGGGCGGCTCCTAGAGGGAAAGATGTCGATGGCGCATCAGGCTGGGTGCCTTGCGGGCCGGGTGCGGCCGGGGGCCTCACAGCCTAAGAACGCTGCACCTCGAGTCGATATGCCAAGAGGCACAGGTCCCGCACGGGGGACCAGTCCTTGTTGGGCACCCGGATAAAACCGAGTCGCTCATACAAGCGGTGTGCGGCAGTCATCGAGTGGGCCGTTGAGATCGTCACTGCGCTGAGCTCCTCGCTGCGCGCCCGGTCGATGCATGCGCGCACCAACATCTCGCCCACCCCGCGGCCGCGAACCTCGCTGGCCACACCCAAACTGCGAAACTCCCCTTCATCGGGATCAGCCACCTCGCGGTGCGATGAAGACGGTGGGCACCAGGTCACCGTGCCGAGCACCTTGGCGCCCTCCATCGCGACCAACACGACCGAGTCACGGGCTCGCCCAGCGGCATCCTCTACCACCTTGAGGTACGGGTCCTCTGGGTTCAGCAGATCGTCGTCGAGATAGGCGCGGGCAACCAGCGCGCCGGCTTGCGCTAGCTCCTGCTCCAGAGCAGGCCGCACCAGTATCGTCACAAGTCCTACCGTAAGCGCGCCGCGCCGCCAGCCTGCGCCCGCCTACCGACTTGACCCTCTCGTAACGTGATGCCCCACGGTGCCTGTATGGACACATCACCAGCACTCGATATCGGTATCAGCCGCGACATCTATCCGATGCCCTCGTTCGTCACCGTCACGGTGAGCGACCTCGACTCCAGCACTGCCTGGTATGAGGCGATTGGCTTTATCAACCTCTTCACCATGCCAGGGCCGGGTGGCTCGCCCGCGCTCATCCACATGCGCAGGTGGCGCTACCAGGACGTGCTCTTGGTGCCAGGCCCCAAGCCCACATCACCCAGCACGGGCTTCACCCTGTCCCTGGCTGCAGAGGCAGAAGAACTGGCTGGCATCGCCGAAGCAGCGGCCACCATGGAAGTCGGCCACGCGGGAACCCCGGCTGTTACACCATGGAACGCAATTGAACTGCACCTCACCGACCCCGACGGCTATCCCCTCACCTTCACAGCACGAGCTCCCGAGCAGGACCGCGACGAGACGTTCGAACGGTGGATGGCCGAGCAAGCGTGATCGCGCCATAGTAGGACTCATGGCCAACGGCAGGCAGTTTTCGTTTTCGGCGCCGCTATGGCAACACGACAACGGGCCGGTGCACTTCTGCTCCGTCCCCGAGCAGGTCAGCGACGTGATCGACGACCTTTCACAGGGTCGAAGTCACGGCTTCGGCTCAGTACCTGTGGAGGTCACAGTCGGCACCTCCACCTGGCAGACATCGCTCTTCCCGAGCATTGAGCTGGCAACGTATGTGCTGCCCATGAAGAAGGCCGTTCGCACCAAGGAGCAGCTCGAGACCGGCGAAGAGGTCGTGCTCACGCTCACCCTGCGAGAGGTCTGGTCAGCAGACAGCTCATGACGAATGAGCTCAGGGCGCAGCACCAACAGCAAGTGTTCGACCCTAGGCGTCCTTGACCGCTGATATCTCGATCTCCAGCGTGATCTTGTCCGAGACAAGCACGCCACCGGTCTCCAGTGCTGCATTGAAGGTCATCCCGAAGTCCGAGCGGAGCACAGTGGTCCGGCCCTCGAACCCGACCCGCTGCATGCCGTAGGGGTCGGTGGATGTGCCCCCGTACTCGAAGTCGATACGCACGTGCTGCGTCGTTCCTTTGATGGTCAGGTCACCGGTCACCCGCAAGGTGTCCTCATCTGCGACAGCGACCTCAGTCGACTCGAACGTGATGGTGGGGTAGGTCTCGGCGTCAAAGAAGTCGCTGGCGAGCAGGTGTCCGTCGCGGTCCGGGTTGCGTGTGTCCACGCTGGCCACCTGAAGGGTGACCGAGATGCTGGCCGCCTCGAGTGAGTCCCCCACGGCAACCGCACCCTCGAAATCAGTGAACGATCCGCGCACCTTGGTCACCATGGCGTGACGGGCCACGAAGCCCAGGTGGGAGTGCATCGGATCAAGGGTGTAGCCACCGGTCAGGTCACGCATCGCTGTGAATGATGGAGCTGGTTGGGACGTGGTCTGGGACATGGTTGGGAGCCTCCGTAGTTGGTGATGTGTCACATACATTACCAGATATCGGTGACACATCAACTATGAAGTAGAGTGAGGGTATGGAAACTGCCGACTCCCCGTGGCTCACCGAGCAACAGCAACAGGTGTGGCGTCAGTGGCTCGCGGCGAATAGTGAGATGACGGCAGCCCTCGGGCGAGGACTAGCGCAAGACTGCGCACTCTCCCTGCCCGACTTCGAGGTGTTGGTGCGCCTCAGCGAGACTCCAGGGACACAGATCCGCATCGTGGAGCTGGCCGAGGCCATGCAGTGGGAGCGCAGCCGGCTATCTCACCACCTGACCCGGATGGAGAAGCGCGGACTGATCGAGCGCCGCGATTGCCCGGAGGACCGGCGGGGGGCCTTCGCCGAACTGACCGATCAGGGGCAGTCGCGGCTTGAGCAAGCCGCCCCCGGCCACGCTCAGTTGGTGCGCTCACTGCTCTTCGACGACCTCTCGGCGCAGGACATCGAAGTCATCAGCAGAGTGACTCAGTCGGTGCTGGACAAGCTCTCGAGAATCTAGCTACAGCGACCCCGCATCCGGCCTCACCAGGCGACTACGCTGGCCTGGTGACTGATCAAAGTTCCGTGGTCTTCGTCTGCGTCAAGAACGGCGGCAAGTCGCAAATGGCTGCGGCCTTGATGCGCAAGTATGCCGCGGAGCACGTTGATGTGTACTCCGCCGGAACAGCGCCCGGTGCCCGCCTCAATGAGCTCTCCGTTGCAGCCATCGAAGAGGCCGGCGCGCATGTCAGCGGTGAACATCCGAAAGCGATCGATCCGGAGTTGCTCGGTGCCGCAGATCGCGTCGTCTTGCTCGGCTCCGAGGTGCAGTTGCCCGCCGAGATCGAGGCCATGCTGGTTGCCGAGGGCCTAGAGCGTTGGGTCACCGATGAGCCGTCCGAACGCGGCATCGAGGGCATGGATCGGATGCGGCTGATCCTCGCCGATATCGACAGCGGCGTGCGCGAGTTGCGGGATGAATTGCTGGGTATCCAGCATGTGCCGATCCGGGATGATGGCATCCGTCTGGGGCAACTGCTCAAGCTGGCTGGCGTGGTCTCCGATGGGTCGATGGCTCGGATGGTGATCGAGAATGGCGAGGTCAGCATCGACGGCGAGCCCGTCCTGCGCCGCGGCACACGGGTCCGCCCCGGGATGGTCGTGCGGTATGCCGGATTCGCGTTGACGCCGACGAGTGCCCACTCTCACTAGGTTGTGCACGCTCTCACCGGGGTAGGGCGTGGTGATAGCGCACATAACTCGATGAGAGCACGGAGATTGACTGGCCCGATGCCGACGGCCGGTCAAATGCACTGTGGTCAGTGTGGGTCGAGCAGATCCTGGTACTCCGGATGATCCTCGATCCACGACGCCACATACGGGCAGGTTGCAATCACGTGCATCTTCTCGACCTTGATGACGTCCAACGCCCCCTGCACCAATTGCCCGGCGAGTCCCTGTCCCCGCATCGCCGGCTCGGTGTGGGCATGGGTCAGGTCGATTGTGTTGCCGTGGGTCCGATAGTCGAGGTAGCCGACGACCTCGCCATCGGAGCTGATTTCGAATCGTGACGCCGCCGCGTTGTTGTCGACACTCTCAATGCTCATCCTTCACCTTCTCAGATCACGTTCACCCGCGCAGCGCCATCAGAGCCAATCCAACACCGGAGCGAGCTCTCGATAGCCCACAAACGCCACGATATCCAGCACGGTATGTGCGATGACAAGCGGCATCACTCGTCGCGTTCGCAGATAGACCAGCCCGAGAATGAGACCCATAGCGACATTGCCGATAAAGCCGCCAAAGCCCTGATAGAAGTGGTAGCTGCCGCGGATAACGGCAGAGGCGACAACGATGACCAGGATTGGCCAACCGGCCTGTGCCCACCGCGTGAAGAGGTAGCCGACCATCACGACCTCCTCGAGGACCGCGTTCTGCAGCGCCGCCACGAGCAAGATCGGCACCGCCCACCACGCGTCGGCCAAGTTGTCGGTGGACACGGTGGTGTTGAGCCCCAGAGCGCGCGCCGCGAGGTACAACCCCAGCCCAGGTATGCCGATCACCGCCGCCAGCCCCATCGCGCGAGCCAGGTCTGCAGCCGGGCTTCGCAGGTCGAATCCGGTATGTCGAGCGGCCGCCAGTGATCCGCCGAGTTCGCGCCCGATCAGATGCAGCGCCAAGGCCACCGGAACCAACGCGATGGCGATGCCGGCCACTTGATATGCCAGGTCAAGCCAGGGGCGATCCGGTGTCACGGCAACGTTGATCGAGGTTGTCTGCGCCGACAAGGCGGGCTCGGCGGTGAGTTTGCGGATGATCGATAGCACCGACCAGATAGCCGACGCCCCCAGACTGACTCCCAATACCAACAGCGTTTCGTAGACCAGCCCGCGCCGGGACAATGTGGTGCGGATATCGGCCGAAAAATCCTGAGGCCTCTCCTGTCCCCCAGGAGAGCCAGAACTCACGCCTGATATCCCAGTCCAACGCTGACCAACCCCACCAGGCTCAACCCGACAGCTATCACCACCGGGGTTGCCGGCGATGTCTGAGGCCGGATCCCTCGATAAGAGGCTCCC
>JBATUU010000212.1:0-4056 GCA_049671385.1 Ornithinimicrobium sp.
GATCTGGCCCGCGTTGCGGCCCCAACGGTCAGAGTTGAGCCCACGGTCCGCGGCATGGGAGCGGTGGCGGCACTGTGTGAGGCGGCCCAGTCGGCCAGCCTCGTTGTAGTCGGCTCGAGTGGGCACGGACGGGTGATGCATGCGCTCCTGGGGTCTGTGGCGTTCGCAGTGGTGACCCATTCGGCGGCATCGGTGGTGGCGGTGCGCGGTGAGGAGATAGCGCAACCAGGGTCTGATCATCCAGTCGTCGTAGGAGTTGATGGATCAGCCGGCAGTGACGATGCCGTTGACTACGCCTCGGATCTCGCCTCCGATAGCGGAGCCGAGTTGCTTGTCGTCTCAGCGTGGCAAACCCCTCGCCTGTACGACTGGAACCGCGCCTACCTGGCGGACGAGGAGTGGCGCAAGGAAGACGTTGAACGAGCTCGAAACTACGCCCACGCGTTGGTTGATCGAGCTCGGGCGCGTGCCCACGAGCGCCATCGCGACCAAACCATTCGCGAGGTAGTGCAGGAAGGTCGACCCGAACACGTCATCGCCCACGCACATGGCGATGCTTCGCTGCTGGTGGTGGGAGCACGCGGCCACGGGGATTACTACAGCCTCCTTCTCGGCTCGGTGAGCCGCGGAGTGGTGCACCAGGCTCATTGCCCCGTCTACATCGTCCGATGACTCCTCGCAGAGCCGGACGAGTGAGGCTTCTCAGCCGTCCGGCATCAGGGCGTGGCGACGCCCGATCGACGGGCACTGATCTATCCAGGTAAGGCAGGACACACGACAAAGGAGTTGATCATGGAATCACCATCACGCGTTCTTCCAATCGTCGTCGGGTATGACGGCTCGGAGCCCTCGGAGGCGGCCCTGCAGTGGGCCGCGCATGCTGCCGATCATCGCGGCCTCTCGCTGGTCGTGATGCACGCGGCCGAGCGGATCACTTACACCCAGGACGCGGGAAGCGGTCTGTGGAAGACCGAAGAGGTTTTCGCCGAGGCAAAGGAGGTAGCCCAACACGGCAAGGACAAAGTGCTTGAGCACTATCCAGACGTGAACGTAGAGACCGCGGGCTCGCTCTTCAGCGCCAAGGTTGCTCTTGGCGAGGCCTCGACGCACGCCTCAATGATGGTGTTGGGCAGCCACGGCCGCGGGCGGATCGGCACCTTGCTCTTGGGCTCGACGGCCTACAGCATCGCCGCGTATGCCCGCTGCCCCGTCGTTGTCGTCCGGGACGCAGCCAGCGAACTTCCCGGACCGCAGCGTCCGGTCGTGGTCGGCATCAATGGGCACGGTGGCTCCGAGGGTGCCCTCGAGGCCGCTGTGGCCATGGCCTCGGACTGGTCCGCGCCGCTGGTCTTGGTCACGACGTGGGCACCTGCTCCACCGGACCCCTGGGACAAAGGGCCGGTTGGGTACAACTCGACCGCAGAGGCGACCGCCGACTACAGATCGACCGCAGAGCGGGTCAACGCCACGGCTCTGGAGCGAGTCAGCTCGAGGCACAGCGACCTCGATGTGGAGGGCAAAGTGCTCCAGGGGCACGCCGTTGACTGCTTGATCGAGGCGGCCAACGAGGGTGGTTTGCTGGTGCTCGGCACACGAGGGCACGGCCCGTTGGCCGGCGCCGCTCTTGGCGCCACCAGTCTGGAAGTCCTTCACCGGGCGACCTCGCCCATCATGATCGTCGACTGACCACCTGGTCAGGCACCCGGTCGGCTCGCGAGCCGACCGGGTGCTTTATGGACGCCGCGCTTGCTCAGCGAGTCACGGCAACGGGGCAGCCTGTGGTGTGAATGAGGGTCCGGCCTACCGACCCGAGCGGCAGGCTGGCCAAGTCGCCACTGCCCCGAGCGCCCACGACCACCAGCCCAGCATCGTCCGACTCATTGGCAAGTACTCGGGATGGTCGCCCCTCGACCGTGACCTCACGAACGTCAACGCCTGGATACTCCTCGTGGACGATATGTGCCGCTGTGGTCACGTTCTTCGCGGCGCCCACGCGGACGGCGACCATCATCTGCTCTCGCCACTGCTCATCGACCACGTTGAAGTGACTCCAGTGCTCCACTGGCGGCGTCTGCCAGGCGCCGACAACCCGCAGTGGCGCACCCCATCTCGTCGCCGCCGCGGCCGCCGCATGGGCAGCTCCATCGCTGCCGCGAGAGCCGTCGACTCCGACGACGACCGGATGATCGGCATTGGGGACAAGGTCACACCCGGGGGGGGGGACCACCACGACTGGGCAGCGAGCATGCGCAGTCACCGCAAAGTGGACGGTGCCGAGCAGCGCCTCGGAGAGCCGGGAGCGGCCACGCCCTCCGATGACGAGCAGCGAGGCTCCGACAGAGGCGTCGGTCAACGCTACGGTGGCCCCTTGCGCGGTGATCGTCGAGTCAACTGAAACCTCCGGCGCAGCTGCGCGCGCTCGCGCCACACCTGAGTCGGCGATGGCTTGGGCCACCCGATGCGGGTACCCGCCGCTGGTGCCCATCGTGACCTCAGGCCGATAGAGACCGGCCAGGTTTGTCGCAAAAGAGACTTTGAGCTTGCGCCGGCGCCGCACCGCTTCGACAGCCGCCCAGTCGACCGCCCATCCTGCAGACGGCGACCCGTCATAGCCCACCACTACGGGACCTTGTATATCCAACATGGTCACTTCTCCTCGGTTCGGCCTGTTCCTTGACGGTGACGTGTGTGCCGCATTTACCCTTTCAGCGCTCGACCAGCAGGGTCAGGGCCGAAGGTCCCTGAGTCGATGAATGACGTGCCACCGCGTCGGCGATCGACGCAGATGAGCCTGCCCTCTCCGAGCTGCCGGCAGGTCCTTTTGCACGGCAAGCTCAGGGGTTCGATTCACCCGACCCCGCCGGCAGCGTCCTTTCAGCCATGAGTCGCCCACGCTAAGGTGTCAACGAACGTGAGGCCCTGTTGCATCAGCGATGAGAAATGAGGAGGCACCATGACCATCGGTCCCATCGATGTCGTGATCATCGGTTTTCCAGGCAACAAGTTCACTGGTCGGATCGCCCCCGCCTTGATGGAGCTTGTCGATAGCGGGACTGTTCGACTGATTGATCTGCTCTTCGTCAGTAAGGGTGCCGATGGTGTCGTGACGGTCGTCGAGGCTGCTGATCTTGACGGTGAGGGCGAAGTCTTCGCACAGGTTGACGTCGTTCAGCCAGGCGCCCTGGGTGTCGAGGATGCCGAGGAAGTGAGCGATGACCTGGAGCCGAACAGCTCGGCCCTGCTCATCGCATTCGAGAACAGTTGGGCAGCGACGTTCGTTGATGCTTGCCGCGCGGCCGATGCCGTTGTGATCGACCAGATCAGAATTCCCGCCGATGTGGGCGAGGCCGTCCTCGCTGGCTGAGCAAGCGAAAGCAAAAGCACTGAAAGGACATGTGATGGGACTTCTTCGTATGGCCGCTCGAACGGCTGTCGTGGCTGGCACGGCTACGTCAGTCTCCGGTCGGGTGGCTCGTCGTCAGGCCGACCGATACGGAATGCAGACCGCCCCGCCCCAGCAGCCGCAGTACGCGCCGCCCCAGCAGCCGCAGTACGCGCCGCCCCCCTCATCACCTGCGCCACCCGGTGAGGACGACGTGATGGCGACGCTGCAGAAGCTCGCTGGGTTGCATCAGCAGGGCGTGTTGTCTGATCAGGAATTCTCGGCGGCCAAAGCCAAAATACTCGGGCTCTGACGTCCCAGAGTCTGGCGGACGCCCGGTGTTCGAGGCACCGTATACCCGTCTCGCCGAGGTCTACGACGCGATCGTCGTGGACGATTGCTATTCCGCCTGGGCTGACTATCTGGATCAACTGTGGGGGACCGAGGGCGTGCCGGTGAGTCGCGTGCTGGATCTGTGTTGCGGCACGGGTCTCCTGGCGGAGCAACTCATGGCCCGCGGTCACCACGTCACGGGGGCGGATGCGTCCGCGGACATGCTCGATCAAGCGCGCAAGAGACTAGGAACTCACGCGCCTCTCTATCGGTCGGTGCTGACCGACCTGCCGGACGCCATCAACGGTGAGCCCTTCGATGCAGTGGTAGCTACCTTCTAC
>JBATUU010000213.1:0-3959 GCA_049671385.1 Ornithinimicrobium sp.
CCCTAGGGGCTCAGATCTGGTCGGCGGAGGTGTCCTTGTCCGCGTCGGCCTTGCCCAGCTCGTACAGCTTGCCGCTCTTGCGGTCGGCCAGGTACTCGTTCATCTCCCGCTTGATCGTCGAGAGCAGGAAGTACACGCCCAAGAGGTTGACGAAGCCACAAACGAACAAGAAGGAATCGGCGATCCCGAGGACCTCGCTGAAGCTCAGCACACAGCCCGTCACGGTCAGGAACAAGAAGATGATGCGGTAGACAACATCCTTGACCCTGCCCTCACCGAAGAGGTAGTTCCACGCCTTGTTGCCGTAGTAGGACCAGGTGATGAGGGTCGAGACGGCGAACAGCGCCACCGCCACTGCCAACACGGTCGGGAACCACGGGATGACGCTTTCGAAGGCGTCCGAGGTCACTGCCACGCCACCGCCGTACTCGTAGCTCGAGTCTTCGGCGAGCGCCTCGCGAGTGTCGTTCCAGAAGGCCGTGTCGGCGATGACGATCGTCAGCGCCGTCATCGAGCAAATGATGACCGTGTCGATGAACGGTTCGAAGAGGGCGACGAAGCCCTCCGAAACCGGTCGGCGCGTCTTCACGGCGGAGTGCGCGATCGGGGCCGATCCCAGACCGGCTTCGTTGGAGAACGCTGCCCGCTGCAGACCGACGATGAGCACACCGATGAAGCCTCCGGTGAGGGCGTCGGGGTTGAAGGCATCCGTGACGATGGTGGCGATGGCCGCCGGTACCTCGGTGACGTTGCCCAGGATCACGATCAAGCAAGCCAGGACATAGACCCCGCCCATCATCGGCACGAGGGTCGAGGTGACCTTACCGATGGACTTGATGCCGCCGAGGATGACGAGCCCGATGATGGTGGCGAGGATCAGACCGAAGATGATGGCGCCGCCAGAGTTGGCCATGAAGCTCTCGTCCGGACCGCCGGTGACCTCGACCGCCTGCGAGTAGGTCTGGTTGGACTGGAACATGTTTCCGCCGCCGACGCCGAAGAAGAAGATCGACACTGCGAACAGACCGGTGAGGAAGACCGACAAGAACTTGGGAAGCTTGTTGAAAGCCACCGGTAGGTACTTGAACGGACCTCCCGAGACGGTGCCGTCCTCGTAGACCGTGCGGTACTTCACGCCCAAGGTGCACTCAGCGAACTTGGTGGCCATGCCGAACAGACCCGCCAGGACCATCCAGAAGGTGGCGCCTGCACCGCCGAGGGTCACGGCGGCGCCGACACCCGCGATGTTGCCCAGGCCAACGGTGCCCGAGACCGCAGACGTCAGTGCCTGGTAGTGCGGGATCTCTCCCGGGTCATCCGGTGAGGAGAACTTGCCGCGGACAACCTCGAAGGCGGTCTTGATGCCGCGGACCTGGATGAAGCCTAGGTAGACCGTGATGATGATCGCCGCGGCGAGCAGCCACAAGACGATCCACGGCATGGGGAAGAAGGAGGGGGACCAGAAGACAACGTCCGCGATGGCCGTATTGACGGGCGCGAACACACTGTTCACGGACTCGTCGATGGTGGCGAAGAAGCCCGTGGGCTCCACTTCGTCCTGCAGTGGCAGGTTCAGGGGTTTAGTCAACATTCGGCAATAGGACCGCGCCTGCACCTGTTCGGCAATCGTTTACACGCACTCGTTACCAAAATGTGATCAAACCGTTGGAACATCAATGCCGCGCTATACGTCGTTACTAAGGTTGGGCGGTTGACCGGGTGGGGGAAGCGACGTCGGCGATCTGGGAGACTGCTTACATGACCTCGCATGCCTCTTCCTCCCCTGCGCTGCGCCCGATTTCGCTACCGGAGCGCCCCTCTGTTGACGGGCTGGAAGAAAAGTGGTCGTCAGTATGGGCACGTGAGGGCACGTTTGCGTTTGACCGTGTGGCAGCGCTCGCGGCCCCCCGCGAGCAGCTGTTCACGATCGACACCCCCCCACCCACTGCGAGCGGCTCTTTGCATGTGGGACACGTCTTCTCCTATACCCACACCGACTGCCTGGCCCGCTACAAGCGGATGAGCGGCGCCGTCGTGTTCTATCCCATGGGCTGGGATGACAACGGCCTGCCCACCGAGCGACGTGTGCAGAACTACTACTCCGTGCGGGGTGACGCCACGCTGCCGTACGACCCGACCTTCGAGCCGCCCATGCGCGGCACAGACGAGGCCGGGACCAAGGCACCCAAGATGAGCGACCAGCAGCCGGTCTCGCGTGCCAATTTCATCGAGTTGTGCAACGAGCTCACGGTGCTGGACGAGCAGAAGTTCGAGGACCTGTGGCGCACCCTGGGGCTCTCGGTCGACTGGTCGCTGACCTACCGCACCATCGACGACCGGTCACGAGCGGTCTCCCAGCAGGCCTTCCTGAACAACCTGGCGCGCGGCGAGGCCTACCAGGCCCAGGCCCCCGGGCTGTGGGACGTCACCTTCCAGACCGCCGTCGCGCAGGCCGAGCTCGAGGCGCGCGACTACCCCGGCGCATACCACCGGGTCGCTTTCCACCATGCCGGACCGGATGGTCAGCAGCGAGAGCCGCTTCACATCGAGACCACGCGGCCGGAGCTCATCCCGGCGGTGGTGGCCCTAATCGCCCATCCCGACGACGAGCGATACCAGCCGCTGTTTGGTCAATCTGTCACGTCACCACTCTTTGGTGTCGAGGTCCCGGTCCTCTCCCATCCCTTGGCTGAGATGGACAAGGGAGCCGGTATTGCCATGTGCTGCACCTTTGGTGACCTGACCGACGTGCAGTGGTGGCGCGAGCTCAACCTGCCGACCCGTTCGATTATCACGCGCAATGGCCGGGTGAAGGCCGAAGCGCCGGAGTGGATCGCTGGCGGTCCCGGGGAGCAGCTGTACGTCGAAAGCCTCGCCGGCAAAACCACCTTCAGTGCTCGGGAAGCAGTGGTCTCGGCGTTACGTGACTCCGGCGATCTCGACGGCGAGCCGGTGAAGACCCAGCGCAAGGCCAACTTCTTTGAGAAGGGCGACAAGCCACTCGAGATCGTCACCACCCGTCAGTGGTACATCCGCAACGGAGGCCGTGACGCCGATCTCAGGGAGGCCTTGCTGGCCCGAGGCGACGACCTCGACTTCCACCCAGCGTTCATGCGCACCCGTTATCGCAACTGGGTCGGCGGGCTCAACGGCGACTGGCTGATCAGTCGTCAGCGCTTCTTCGGTGTGCCGATCCCGCTGTGGTACCGGATCGACGACGCAGGCGAGATCGATCACGACGCCCATCTTGTGCCTGCGCTGGATGAACTCCCGGTGGATCCGAGCACGCAGGCTCCCGCTGGCTACGGCGAGGAGCAACGAGGACAGCCGGGTGGTTTTGCTGCCGACCCGGACGTGATGGACACCTGGGCCACTTCGTCGCTGTCGCCACAGATCGCAACCGGCTGGCCAGTCGGCGACCTGGTCGATGGCGCGCTCGGCAACGATCGCGAGCTCTTTGCCGCGACGTTCCCGATGGACCTGCGCCCGCAGGGACAGGACATCATCCGGACCTGGCTGTTCTCCTCGGTGGTGCGCGCACACCACGAGCACGGCATGTTGCCCTGGAGCGACGCAGCGATCAGCGGTTGGATTTTGGACCCGGACCGCAAAAAGATGAGCAAGTCCAAAGGCAACGCCCAAACGCCGGAGGGCCTGCTGAGCACCCACGGCTCAGACGGGGTGCGCTATTGGGCGGCATCGGGGCGCCTGGGCACGGACGCCGCCTTTGACGAAGGCCAGATGAAGGTGGGCCGCCGCTTGGCGATCAAAGCCCTCAACGCCAGTACCTTCGCGCTCAGCATGGGAGCCGACGCCGACGGCAACCTGCCGGATCCAGAGTTGTTGCCCACGTTGGTGTCCCGGATCACCGAGCCGTTGGACCGGGCGATGATCTCTGGATTGTCCGACGTGGTCGAGCAGGCCACGCGGGCCTATGAGGCCAGCGATCACACCAAGGC
>JBATUU010000214.1:0-1907 GCA_049671385.1 Ornithinimicrobium sp.
CTGAACACCATCCTGAAGCCGGAACTGCCGCTGAGCGTGGTCGAGTGGGAGGAGTGGGGTGATCCACTGCACCACGAGGAGGTCTACCTGCGGATGAAGGCCTACACCCCCTACGAGAACATCAGCAAGGCGACGTATCCCGCCATTTTGGCGACCACCGGACTGAACGACACTCGGGTGTACTACGTTGAGCCCGCCAAATGGATAGCACGCTTGCGCGACATCGTCACCAACGACCCGTCCCAGCGACCCATCTTGCTGAAGACAGAAATGGTCGCCGGTCACGGCGGTAAGACAGGCCGCTACGACGCATGGCGGGACACCGCCTTCGAGATGGCCGTGATTTTGGATCAGCTGCAGGCCACGGGAGTGCGGGACACCGGGTAGTCGTGGCAAGGTAGCCCCATGGCAGATGCGACGACAATCGTCTTGTTCGGTGCGACCGGAGATCTCTCCAAGCGCAAACTCCTCCCTGGCCTCTTGCATCTCTTTCAGGCCAAGCTGCTCGACGACTTGCGCGTCGTGGGATCCTCACTGGAGGACATGACGAACGATGAGTTCCGCGACGTGGTCAAGTCGGCGTGCTTGGAGTTCAATTCGCGGGACACCGAAGCCGAAGTGCTCGAGGAGTTCCTCAAGCACGTTGATTATGTGCCGCAGACTGCTGGTGCCCCGGCCCTTGGCAAGGCAGTCAAGGCCGCGGAGAAGAAGCTGGATAGCGAGGCGCCACGGCGCTTGCACTACCTCTCCGTGCCGCCCAAGGCTGCGCTAGACGTCGTGCAGATGTTGCACGACGCCAAGCTCGTAGAGCGATCACGCATCGTGATGGAGAAGCCATTCGGTACCGACCTCGCCTCTGCCCAAGCCCTGAACGGCCGATTGCACGAGGTCTTCGCCGAGGAGCAAATCTTTCGGATCGATCACTTCCTGGGCAAGGAAGCTGCCCAGAACATTCTGGCCTTTCGCTTCGCCAACGGTCTGTTCGAGCCCATTTGGCATCGCAATCACATTGATCACATCCAGATCGACGTGCCCGAGACGTTGGGCCTGGAGACCCGAGCCGCCTTCTTCGAAGGCACCGGGACCTACCGCGACATGGTGGTCACCCACCTGTTTCAGGTGCTTGCCTTCACCGCCATGGAGCCACCCACGGCGTTGGAGCCGCACGCCATCAGCGAAGAGAAGAACAAGGTGTTTCGCTCGATGCTTCCCATCGAGCCGCAGAACGTCGTTCGGGGTCAGTACGCCGGCTACAGAGAAGCCGAGGGCGTTGACCCCGATTCCGACACCGAAACCTTCATCGCCGTCAAGTGCTTTATCGACAACTGGCGCTGGGCCGGGGTCCCGTTCTACTTGCGCACCGGCAAGAAGCTCGCTGAGGGGGCGCGGATCATCTCGATCGCTTTCCGTGAGCCGCCGAAGTCGATGTTCCCACCAGGCTCCGGCATCGGAGATCGAGGGCCAGACCACCTGACCTTCGACCTTGCCGATCGCACCCGGATGTCGTTGTCGTTCTACGGCAAGAAGCCCGGGCCCGGGATGAAGCTTGACAAGTTGTCGATGCAGTTCGCCATGCAAGACACTGATTGGTCCGGATCGGTCCTGGAAGCCTACGAGCGGCTGATTATCGACGCCGCTAAGGGGGACCGAACATTGTTCACCACAGCGCAAGGCATTGAGCGGTTGTGGGAGATTTCCACCGAACTCCTGGAGGACCCGCCGGTAGTGCGGCCCTATGAGGAAGGCTCGTGGGGACCGAATCAGGTGCACCAACTCATTGCACCGTTCACGTGGCGCCTGCCGTTCGAGCGCAAGTGGCGGTCCACCAAGTCGACCAAGTGAGGTCGTCGCCGGCGGACATCACCCTGGCATTTAGCGGTTGAGACGAGCCGTCGGTATGTGAAGGT
>JBATUU010000215.1:0-5945 GCA_049671385.1 Ornithinimicrobium sp.
CTGTTCTTGTCCCTGCTATTTCCAAGCCACGCTGCCCTCAGGCCAGCCAGCGCCACGACCGCATATGCGGCAGCAGCGGCGCCCACCGTCGACCGCATCGCGGGAACCAACCGGTTCAGCACAGCCACTGCCGTCGCGGACGCATGGAGCGGTCCGGTTGACGTTGTGTACGTCGTCAACGCGCGGAACTATCCCGATGCCCTCGGGGCCAGCGCCGCTGCCGGTCGCGATGGCGCCCCGGTGTTGCTGACAGACCAAAGCACCATCCCGTCGGTGACCACGAGCGCGCTGCGACGGTTGAATCCCGCACGCATCGTCGTCAGCGGCGGCACGGGCGTCGTCTCGCGGTCCGTGCTGCGCCAACTCGGCTCCTATACGCGATCAGGAACGGCCATTCGACTCTCCGGCAGCAACCGCTACAAGACCAGCGCGGCGCTGGCTCGCGACTACCCAACAGGCATGACCCGCGTGTATCTGGCCAGCGGCCAGGACTTCCCGGATGCCCTGTCCACCGCCGCCCTCGCTGGCAGCCAGGGGGCACCCCTGCTGTTGACCCGGTCGTCCTCATTGGACTCAGATGTTGCCGCTCAGTTGCGCCGCATCAAGCCTCGCGAAGTGGTCGTGGTCGGCAGAACCACCTCCGTCTCCTCTGCCACCGCCCGAGCGGCTGCGTCGTATGCCGTCAACAAGAGCCCCAAGCGGGTCGCCGGAGCAAACATCTACGACACGTCCCGCCTGGTCGCGGCTCGCTTCCCGGCGAGCGCCTCGACGGCATACGTCGCCTCCGGTGAGGCCTTCCCCGATGGCCTGGTGGGGGCCGCGTTGGCGGCGCGCAACGGTGCCCCGGTGTTATTGACCCCGCGCAGCCGACTGCACCAAGCGACGAGCAGAGCACTGACCACCCAGGAGACCCGACGCGTCCACATCTTGGGCGGCCCCAACGCAGTCACCAACACCGTGCGGGACTCCATCGCGAGCCCGGCGGGCGCCATGACGGACTATGAGGCTCAGGTTCTGTCACTGACCAACACGGAGCGCCGCAAGGCCGGTTGCGCAAACCTTCGGGCGAACGCTGCGCTGACTGTCGTGGCACGTAACCACAGCGCCGACATGATCGCGCGCAACTACTTCTCGCATACCTCACCGGATGGGGGGACGATGAGCGATCGAGTCAATGCCTCCAGTTATCAGTGGCGCGGCTTGGCCGAGAACATCGCGTTCGGACAACGCACTCCACAAGAGGTCGTCACCGCCTGGATGAACAGCTCAGGGCACCGCCGGAACATCCTCAACTGTGCATACAAGGATCTCGGCGTGGGGTTGTCGTATGGCGCGAACGGGACCGCCCGGCCGCACTGGACGCAGAACTTCGGCACCCCACGCTGAGTCAACACACCAGCGGTTTACCACTGGCTCGTGAGTGGGAACAGGCTCACGAAATCTGGAGTCCACCGTTGATGTCGTAGGTGGCAGCGGTGATGTAGCCAGCGTCCTCCCCCAGCAAGAACGTGATCAACGCGGCGATGTCCCGCACCGACCCGACCCGACCCATCAACACGTCCTTCGACATCTCCGCCTTGCGCTCTTCATCCAACGGACCGCCCATGATGTCGGTGTCCACCGGTCCCGGAGACACCACATTGCAGGTGATGTTGTGCTCCCCCATCTCTCGAGCAAGTGCTCGAGTAAAGCCGATGATCCCGGCCTTCGAGGCGCTATACGCGACCTTCGAATACGTGCCGCCGCCGCGCTGTGCTGAGATCGATGAAACGCTGACGATGCGGCCCAGGTGACGCTCGATCATGCCGTGCAGCAACTTCTGCGTCACCAGGAACGTCCCGGTCATATTGACCGCAAACACCTTGTCCCACGCCTGACGCGTCTCCTCCATGAAGGGCGTCGGCGAGCTGATCCCAGCGAGGTTCACCAGCCCGACCACCGGCGGTAGCGATGACTCGCTGCCCTCGATGGCCTCGATCGCCGCGCTCACCGACTCCTCGTCGGACACGTCCGTTCCTACTCCCAGCGTCGGCACGCCGTGGCGCGCGGCGATGTCATCTGCGGCGGCCTGTGCCTCCTTCGCGTCCACATCGAGTATCGCCACCGCCCAGCCCTGCTCGGCCAACAAGTCAGCCGCAGCACGCCCGATCCCTCGCTCGGAGGCGGCACCGGTCAACACGGCCGTCCGCTCGCTCGGCCATTCGCTCGCTTCACTCATGATCACGCGCTCCTCGCATCAGTGTTGGTCACATTCGGATACCTCAGCTCACAGCTGCGCACTGAGGGTGGAAACGACATCGAGCAGTGAGTCATCGGTGCCCACATTCCCGGCGAACACGACATACGGGATGCCCCGGGCCGGACCGTCCACGGCCTCCCACAGCGACACCAACCCCGGCAGCATCGGGCCGCGCACCACGGCGTGCCGGATCTGCATACCTGCTGAAGCGACATCGGATGACGTGATGCCCCCTTTCGCCACCACAAACCGGGGCGGGATCTGCGCCAGGGTCCGGCGAACGACCTCGACGACCGCCTCGGAGACACCCCGAGCGATGCGCAGGCTCTCGTCCGGATCATCGGTCCGCTTCAGCTGGCGACTCGTATGCAGGATCACGTCACCCTGTGCGAGTGCCTCGGTCACGGCCGCGACCGTCTCGTCGAGGTGCGCCACGCGATCGCTGTCCAGAGACTCGACCGACAATTCGACAGCCTGCGCGTCGGGATGGCCTGCCATCAGGGCATCCAGCTGTCTCGTCGTCAGCGCCACATGCGAGCCAACGACCACTAATCCACCCCGCCCGTCCTGACCGTGATCCATCACCTCATCGGCAGTCATCGGGTCATGAGCCGGTTGACCGATCATGGCCCGCACGAACGGCGGACCCACGCGATACAAAAGATGCATGCCGCGACGCTCGGCTTCGATCAAACCCAACGCCAGCGCCCGCAAGTCATGCTCAGTGACGATGTCCACCACGATGGGCTGTGAGTCGCTGGCCGCCTGCACCGCCGAAGCGATGCCCTCGGCGCCGCCGCGGACCACAGACAGATCCAGCACGATCACATCGGAGGCGGCCCACCGGCCTTCCGTCTTCTCCTCCACCCAGTCAGCCAACGTCGAGTGTCGATAGCCGAACGTCGCATCCGCCGCGAACTCCGTATCCGCCGCGGGCAGCAGCGAGCCCTCCTGCTCCACGTAGTGCACGCCGCCGGCGGTCACGCGCCCAGCATCGGGAAAGGCCGGGACCAGCACCACCCCATCCGTGGCCGGCCCGCCCTGAGCTTCCAGGGTCTGTGCGATGACGTCGGTCTCCAACGGATAGTGCCCCCGCAAGGTCGAGTCGCTGCGACTGACGAAGGTGATCTCGACACCGATCTCGTCGGCCGCCATGTGGGCGTTCGCCACACACTCCCGGGTCCGCCCACGCGCCTGCGCAGGATCGAGGCTGCGGCTGTTGGTCAGGACATAGACCGCCGGTGCCGTCTCGTCAGCGATGCGGTGCATGAACGCCCACTCGAAGTCCTCGATGTCCCACGCCGTCAACACCGGCACATCGGCCACCGACTGCGTGCCGGTCGGATCATCGTCCAACACGACCAACACCCGAGGAGCGGCTTGTCGCGCGGCGGCAACCTCAGCAGCCCCGACCTGTACCTCTGCCGGGTAACCCTCGAGCAGATCGGCGAGACTCGGCATACCCACCTCCTTGTGAGATCGCGGAATCGCACCCTCAGTATTGGATCGATAGGCCGCCTCGTCCACCTGAGAAACCCCTGGCCAGTCGCCATCTGTTGACGCACCACTACATTCGGCCCACTATGAACAAACCGGGCAATGATGCTCAGGCGAAAAGGCAACGGCAAGGGGATGTGTCGGGTGGATCTTCAACTCCTATTGGCCCTTTTTATCGGCATCGGGACCATCGTCGTCCTGGTCCTGAAAACCCGGCTCGATGCCTTCGTCGCACTGCTCATAGCGGCCCTGGTCACCGGCCTCATCGCCGGCCAACCCGTGCTGGAGATCATCAGTTCGATCACCACCGGCTTCGGCAACACGTTGGCATCTATCGGAATCGTGATCGGGCTCGGGGTGGCCATCGGCAAGATCCTGGAGGTCTCCGGAGCAGCAACGGCCATCGCGAATGCCTTCTTGTCCGTGTTCGGCAAAGGCCGCGAGCCGTGGGCGATGGGCAGCGTCGGCGCCCTGGTGTCTATTCCGGTGTTCTGCGACTCCGGCTACGTGATCATGAACCCATTGGCCCGCTCGATCGCCCGGGTCAAGCGCGGCGCGTACGTCACCTTGGCCCTGGCGTTGGGCTGCGGTATGACGCTCACGCACCACCTCGTTCCGCCCACCCCAGGGCCACTCGCGGTGACCGGCATCCTCGGCGCCGACCTTGGGCTGGTCATTCTGGTCGGATTGGCGTTCACGGTGTGCTTGCTGCCGGTCGTGGTGGTCTACGCGCGATGGATCGGCCCCAAGCTCGAAGGCGAGGTGCGGGCTGACGTGCAAGAGGCCGTGTATGCCGAAGTTGCGGTGGGCGGGGGCTCCGCTTCGGAAGGGGGCGAGAATCCCAGTCGAGACACCGGCTCCCGCTCCGACACCACCCCGGGGAGTGACTCGACCGGCGAATCCCATGGGGACGACGCAGCCGACGACAGCATCCTTGGCGAGCGACCCAAGGGCGCGCCGAAGCACTCCGTAGGTGCCCTCGTCGGATCTCTACCTCTGCTGGTGCCCTTGCTGCTGATCGTCATGAACACGGTCAGCGGTGCCATCGACCAAAGTCGTCAAGGTGTCGAGGCCGAGGACTACGAACCCTCGACGTGGGCAGTGCCTTTGCAGTTCCTCGGCAACCCGGTGGTGGCCCTGGTCATCGGGGTGCTGCTCGCCGTCTACCTACTCCTGCCGCGGTGGACCCCGCGCACCAAGGTGCAGGGATGGTTCGCCGACGCCGCTGCCTCCGCTGGGTTGATCCTGTTGATCACCGGAGCCGGCGGCGCACTCGGGCAGGTGCTTCGAGACTCCGGGGTGGGCCAAGAACTGGCCGATGCCGTCGCCAGCACCTCCCTCCCCGGATTCCTGGTGCCCTTCGTGATCGCGACCTTCGTCCGGATCGCTCAGGGCTCGGGGACGGTCGCGATGGTCACGGCGGGTTCGGTGACGGCGCCGTTGGTCGGCAGCCTGGGTATTGATCCGGTGGTTGCGGTGATCGCATGCACGTCGGGGTCGATGGTCTTCAGCTATTTCAACGACTCCTACTTCTGGGTCGTCACGCGCTTCACCGGGCTGGAGGGCACAGCCGCCTTGAAGGGCTGGTCAGGAATCACGACAGCGGTATGGGCGGGGTCGATCCCGCTGCTGATCATTCTCAATCTGATCATGGGGTAGATGCGTCCGCTCCCGCTGCCTCCGTCGCGCCGACAGCCGGCACCAGCGCGGGGCGGTTCTTCAACTCGAAGTGGTGCATGTCCTGATTGTGGACGCCGAGCCACTTCAAGTCTCCGCCAGCAGGGCTGGTCAAAGCGGACACCAGTTCGGGCGCAAGGTTCGCGAAGCCTTGCACGGCCGCCTTGGCGAGTGTGCCGCGCGGGCTGGGGTTCGCACGGTCAGGGCCGATCGATCGCATCGTGGTGAAAGCCTTGACAACCAGGTCGGCCGAGGAGTGAGCAACCGCATCCACGGCTCGCCGGGCGAGGGCAGCGCGTAGCGACTCTGTCACCTTGACTGCGATGACCCCTCGAGCGGCTGGGTCGAGAGCGTCCAGCTGCCTGCGGATATTTCGGTTTCGAATGCGGTGAAGTCCTGCCCTCCGCTCGGCGCTGGTCACGCGCCGAGCCGGGTCGACAATGATCTCTTTGAGCCCCGCCTGCAACTGATCCAGCGCATCACTCGAGCGCACTCTCCTTGCCAGGGCCGTCACGATGTCGGCCGTCAGCCC
>JBATUU010000216.1:0-1935 GCA_049671385.1 Ornithinimicrobium sp.
CGACCTCGACAAACCCGCCCGAGCGTTCAAGCTGATGATGAAAGTCGCCAACACCCTCCGCACGGCGAACACCTAGACCCTCATGCCAATGACCGACCACATCGAACTGACCTTCCCCTCGGGATCACTCTCGCTCGAAGGAACCCTCACAATCCCGCACAACTCGCCCGGCCCTGCTGCGCTGCTGATCAGTGGGTCCGGACCCATCGACCGCAACTCCAACTCCCACCACCTCGCCAGCAACAGCATGGGAGAACTCGCAACCCAACTCGCACCCAGCGGCATCGCGTCGCTGCGCTACGACAAACGCGGCGTCGGCAGCAGCGACGGGGACTACCTCGCCACCGGCTTCCACGACAACATCGCCGACGCCCAAGCAGCACTCGACGCGCTCCGGGCCCGCCCGGAAGTCGATCCGGGCCAGATCTTCGTGATTGGGCACAGCGAGGGTGCGATCATCGCGTCGGAACTCGCCGCCGATGGCGGGCTTGCCGGCGTGGTTCTTCTCGCCGGCACCGCCCAGAACGGCAGCGACCTCCTGACATGGCAGACGGCCCAGATCGCAGCAACGCTGCCCAAACCGATCCAGTACCTCACCAAGCTCGTCTGCCGAGACCTAGAGCGGATCCAGTCAAAGCGCCTTGCACGAATCGAGCGATCACACCAAGACGCCGTCCGCATCCGGTCCGCAAAGCTCAACGCCAGGTGGCTCCGCGAGTTCATGGCCTACGAACCCTCCAACGCGCTCCGCCGAGCCGAGGTTCCGATCCTGGCCATCACCGGGAGCAAAGACCTCCAGGTCGACCCCGCTGACATCAACCTCATCGGACAGCTCGTCCCCACACCCTTCACCGGCCACGTCGTCAGCGACCTCACCCACGTGCTGCGCAAAGAGACCGCCCCAGCATCGCTCCGCACCTACAAGCACCAAGCACACAGACCCATCGACCAGTGCATCGCGACGCTGATCGGCGACTGGATCGCCTCGGCGACCTGCGATCCGAAGCGCGCAGAGAAATGGCCGGCCCTGACCCATTCGACAACCCGGCCCAGGCGGTCAAGCTGATCACCAACGCCGCCAAAGGCATCCGTGTAGGCCAAAAGCGACGCTGACGTCGGATAGATGTTCTCAACGCGCTGATCGGGGGTCGCGTCTCCGCACTCAAGTGGGGTCGAGGACGAGCAGTTGGTCTTCGCCATCGTGGCCCGCATCGCAATCGCTCTGTTCGGCGATCACAACCCAACAGATCCCGTCGGGTTCGTCCGCCGCAGACCTGTATCGGATTGCGTCGGAGGGCCGACCATCGGAGCTTCGGAGGTGGTCACGGACGAACTCGGTGACAATCTGCGTCGGGATGTACTCGATCGGTACGGCGTCACGCCCCTCCTTGCTCGTTCGATTTCTGCGAAGAGTTTCTCGGCGGCCTTGGCCTGACTCTTTGGTGTGCGACCAAGGAGGGCGTCGATGTCTTCCTCTTCGCCGTCAAGCATGATGCGAAGGAAGGTACGTTCGGCGAACTGATCGCCGACCCGACGGCGCATCTCGAGGGTCTGTCCGCCGGTGAATCGGTCGAATTCGGAGATGTCATCGACATAGCCGGCGCGAATCTCGACTTCTTCGAGCGGTATCGGCACGACCTACCTCGCTTCCCTGCCAGCAAAACCATCGAGCACCACATAGCGCGCACGCAGAATCACGATCGCTCCGTGCGAATGACCGCACGAGTTCGGCCCCAGTGCAGTGCTCGATAATCACCACAACGCGAGGCCCGACCTGGCCGAGCAGATCCGGCAATATTTTTCGAGGGAGGTGCTCCATAACGCTCCCCCCACTGCGACAGGACTGGGCCGGTCATCACCTGGCATTCGCACACGGATATTTGCGCTTATCCGTGTTGAAGTGGCTGCTATTCGTTTCAGGCGTTCGATAGGCAC
>JBATUU010000217.1:0-2085 GCA_049671385.1 Ornithinimicrobium sp.
GTCCAGCGGTCCGTAGTACGCCAACCCCGGGGTTTCGGGGAGACGTGGTCCCGAAGGTGAGGCGCTCCCATTGAGAGCACGTTCGGCAGCGGTCCCCTTCGGCCAGGCCCAGCCGAGGGAGTAACGGCACCCGGATCGCCGTACGAGGATCGGTGACCGGGACGAGATCTGTCATCGGTTCTCGCCAGGTGAGCTGGTCAGCCACGCGCGTTCGCGATACAGCCCGACCGCCAGGGCCACACCTCAGGCGAGGAACAAGGGATCCCAGATCAACGCATGGCCGATCATTCCCGGGCGGTCGAAACGGCCCTCGGGACGAATGACCCCGGCCAGCACCAAGTTAGCCACCACTGCGTTAAGCCCGCCCCAGACCGTAAGAACCACCGCACCCAGCCAGCACACTCCTCTCACGATGGACCGAGCTAGCCAGCCCGACCAAGCAAGCATCAATGGGGCAATAGCGGCAGCCAGCTTGACCATACCGACAGGGGCAAGCAGCCACTCACGTCCCCGGAAGGTGTCAGCCTGGTCAGTGCCCACCGACCACATCAGCAGCGTCCCGCCCCAGCCCAGTAGAAGCTGAAGGCTGCGTGCACCGTCCCCAACACGGCCGCAGCGATCAGTCCACCGGGCAGCCGACCCGCAGTAGGACTTGGGACGATGAGGATCATCCGGCCATGGTCGCCGAAATCAACAGCAGACAGTGTCCGGCAGTACCCTGACTTAACCCTTGACCAGTGCCAGCCTCACCAAACCACCCACACTCATCCGCGACCGGTTGAGGGTTCCTTGTGGGACGATAGGTGGCGCTCGAGGTCGTTACCCCACACCGAAACCTTCTTCAAACCAAAATCAGTTTGTGCTGACAGGGGATTCTTGCCGGGCCGATGTCGCTGCTGGGCCTTGGTGGTTGTCGAGGATGGAATTAATCGAAGCCAACGGGTCCTTTGCTCAAGCGAAATTCTAGCCGTCTTGGCTCTTCTCCGGGGTAGTGCCAGTAATCCAGCACGGCCCATCGCGGTTTGCCTTTCGGAAGACGGAAGTCGACTGACATCTCGGTGCCGGTATCAGCGAGCACGTGCATCCGGTGCCGGCCGGGTGTGAGTCCTGGGTCAAAGGCAATGTAATTGTGCTGGCCTTCCACAGCGAACGCCTCGTCGATGATGAGGACATCGTCGACGTGAATGGTGAGCCGTACCGGGTCATCTGCGAAGCTTTGGTTGCTAACGTACAAGGTGAGCGGTCTTCGCTCACGGTCTTGTGGCTCAACGA
This sequence comes from Ornithinimicrobium sp., assembly GCA_049671385.1. Taxonomy (GTDB): domain Bacteria; phylum Actinomycetota; class Actinomycetes; order Actinomycetales; family Dermatophilaceae; genus Ornithinicoccus. Next base: position 1,273 of record JBATUU010000217.1, read on the forward strand.
TTTGCCCGGTTGGTATGTCGCTACGTTCCACAATCACATGGCTTCGGCGCTGAGCGGCTGGGTCCTCACCCCCCAGTGAGCTGCAGGCGCCTAGCCCGATCACCGTGAGCACGGTCGCAATTGTGATCAGCAGCCGCGGTGGCGCCCACCTTTGAGTTCGTCGTGTCACGGTTGACATTACTGGCCTCCATCCCGTGTTTGGACGCTCACCGAGGCAGTCTGGTTCCGGTAACTGCAGCACCCATAGTGAACCCAAGCCATCGTGCCGCGGGCGCGAACGCGGAGCATCCACAGCCTGGCCCAGAATGACGACCATCAAGGCCCACAGCCTGGTAAGCAAATGTCTGTTTCTAATGAGCGCACCCGGATCCCCAGGCGGGAAAGTCACTCTCCCGCCCCGGCGCCAGTAGCCGATCGGTGACCGGGGCAGGATCCCCGATCGGAAACCGGTGCGGATGTCAGGTGACGCGCCAACCTGTACGAATAGTGGATTCTGATATTCTGAATCCATGCGAGAGATGACAGCCTCAGAGGCGTCGCGGAGCTTCTCAGCCGTGCTGGACTCCGCGGAGCACGGCGAGACGATCGTGGTCACCCGTGCCGGTCGACGAGTGGCCGCGATAACCCCGGCGCCGCGGGCCAACGGTGCTGAGTTGCGCGCGGTGTTCGAGCGCTGGCACGGCAACCCCGCGCTAGATGGCACCCTGGCTACCCGCGTGGACGATGTACGCCAGAGCGCCTCTGCGGATCTGGACGCCGACCCGTGGCGCGCCTGATCCTCGACACCGGTGTCCTTATCGCCGGTGTCCGCGG
>JBATUU010000218.1:0-7484 GCA_049671385.1 Ornithinimicrobium sp.
GTCGTAGAGGGGGTCGGCCAACTCGCTCAGGGCCAGCGACATCCGATCGCGGCGGGTGCGCCGGATCCGATGGGTGGCCGCCACCTGCGAGACTTGGCTGGCCCGGATCGTCAGTCGTTTGGCGTGAAAGGCTTCGCCGAGCGGCACGACCGGGGCGAAACGGCCATACCAGGACGCCTCGATCAACTCACCCTCAACGTCCAACATCGATAGTCCCGTCTCCAGGCCGCGCTGCGTTCCCGAGCAGTGAATCACCAGATCGACCTCGACGTTGCACTGATCAGGAGGGCTCCATGAGGCGCCCAGTTGCTCAGCTAGCACTCGGATCGCCGGATCGGGGTCAACGATGACCAGATCGTGCAACCTCATCCGGCGCAGCAGCATGGCAACGTTGGCACCGATCAGTCCGCCGCCGACCACGGCCACGCGATCTGCCCAACGGGGCCGGGCATCCCAGACGATATTGATGGCGGTCTCCACTGTCCCGGCGAGCGTTGCTCGCGCTGGCGGTACATCGTCGGGAACGGCTGTAATCGCGGTGCGGGGCACGACGTATGAGTCTTGATGCGGGTAGTGACAGAACACGCGCTGCCCCACTGCGAAGTTGTCGACCCGAGCCACTCGCGATCTGTGGAGGTCCTGCGATGGCTGAGCGCCTAGTGGCCACCTGGCTGCTGCGTCACGCTCCGATGGTGCTTCCCTGGATGACCCGTTGTCGACTGGACCGAGGTCGGTGATGACCCCGACCGACAGGTAACCGTATTTGACGTCCCGGCCGAAGTCGCCGACTTGAAATGGCGCGCGCATCTGGTGGGCTACGGCGGGGGGCACTGACCCCGCGCGGACCAAGCGTTCGGTTCCCCGGCTGATCGCGGAGTGCTCGGCGACAACGGCCACCTCGCCCACGCCTGGAGGTGCTAGAGGCTCGTGTCGCAACTCGCCGACGCCGTTGGCGGTGTTCCAGTACGCAGTCGCGCGACGTGTCTTCGCTCGAGAAGCTGTCTCAGCCTGCTTGATGATGGCTGCGCTCCCTCTCGTAGGCTTGAGTGATGGCTGGGACAGGTACCTCGCGCATGCCCACCACCTCTGCGCGTGTCTTCTCCACGCACTTTTTCACCGTATACGTAGTTTTGCTGATGACGTTGGCCGCGGCAGGCGTGGGTGCTCTGATCGCGGGCCCGTTGACCCAGGACCCGTCGACCCATACCTGGCTGGCTATGCTTCCCGCTGTCGTGGCCACGGTGGTGATCGCTGTCGGTGCGCGTCGGAGGCGGGACCTCGAGCCGATTGGCCCGGCTGACTTGGTCACCGTTTTTCGAGCGTCGCTGGTGAGCATTGTCGCGGGCTGGGCGGTGCTGGTAGCTCTGGATTCTGCCCCAGCCAGTTCTTGGTTACTCACGGCTCTGGCGACGTGTGCCTTGGTGTTAGACGGGGTGGACGGAGCAGTCGCACGCCGTAGCCGACCAACTCGAGCCGGAGCCATCTTGGATGCAGAGACCGACGCCGTGATGATGCTGGCCCTGTCTGTGCTGGTTGCGGAGAGCGTCGGCTGGTGGATTCTGTTGGCTGGGGCACTGCGTTATCTCTTTGCTATCGGCATGCTGATCAGGCCCGCTTGGTCTCAGACCTTGCCTGCCCGCCCATCACGTCGGACGGTTGCCGCTTGGTCAGCTGGTCTGCTCGCCGCCTGCACTGCACCACTGCTCGCCGAGCCGGTAGTGCTTGTGTGCTCCGTGGTCTCGCTTGCGCTATTGCTGTGGTCCTTCGGCCGGGACATCGCCGCCGTTGAACCTCGGGTCATCCGGGGCAGGCGTAGCCGACCGGCGACCGCCGAGGTCCGCGATCGAGTCGTGGGCGATGTAGTAGGCGGGGCGCCGCTGCACGGTAGAGTAGATCCGGCCGACGTACTCGCCCAAGATGCCCAAACAGAGCAACTGAATGGCGCCGACAGCGGCCACGATCACCACAGTTGAGGTCCATCCCGCCACTGTGAGGCCGAGCAGTTTGGAGCCCAGCGCATAGGCCAAGAGCACCAGGGACGCTGCAAACCCGCCCAGTCCGAACCAGGTGGCCAGTCGCAGCGGCGCCAACGAGAATCCGGTGAAGGCATCGACGCTCATCCGAATCATCGTCGGCAGCGGGTACTTCGAGTGTCCGGCTGCGCGTTTGGTGCGGGCATACCCCACGCTGGCACTGGGGAAGCCCAAGGAGGGCACCACCAGGCGCAGCACTCGGTGTGTTTGCGGCAGCGCGTTGACGGCCTCGACAGTTGCCCGAGACATGAGGCGGTAGTCACCGGCGTTGTCTGGGGCATCCTTGGCGCCCGCAGTGCGCATGCCGGAGTAGAAGGCCCGTGCACTCAAGCGCTTGAACGACGAGTCGGACGAGCGATCAGTGCGCACGCCATAGACCACGTCCACGCCTTGGCTGCGGGCCTGCTGCAGCATCGCCGGGATGGTCTCCGGCGGATCTTGGAGATCGGCATCCAGAGTGACGACCCATTGACCGTCGGCCAGGTCCAGACCAGCCGAGATCGCAGATTGATGACCGGCGTTAGCGCGTAGTCGCACCACCCTCAGCTGCGGCCATTCGCGGCGGAACCGTTGCAACAGCACGGGAGTTTGGTCTGTGGAGCCATCGTCGATCGCAAGGACTTCGTAGGCGTCATCTGCTTCCAGTGCTCCGGAGGTCACCATCTCGTCCAGCACCGTCCGCACTCGTGGCACCAGCAAGGGCAGTACGTCGGCTTCGTTGTACATCGGGATCACCACGGACAGGTACGTGGCTGCCGGGTCAGGGGAGGATGAGGAGACCTCGGCAGGCACCTGTTCGGACATGGCTCCACTGTATGCGGGCCTGCGCGGTAGGCTGAGACGATGAGGGACCTATTTCTTGCTGAATCCGAGGGCGAACACCACGTGGTGAACGAGTTGTTGTTCGAGCCCATCTGGTTCGGCGTCATCACTGCCGTCGTGTTTGTTGCCTTGCTTGCCTTCCTGTGGAGCTTTCGCAACACCTTGGCGCTCGATCCTCATACCGAGCATGACGAGGCCAATCCAGACACAGCTGCCGGCCAGTACAAGGCCGATGGTGGGTCAGAACCGATCACTGGGCAGGCGAGCAAGCACTGATGCGGCTGGGAGTGATGGGTGGGACCTTCGATCCCATCCACCACGGACACCTGGTCGCCGCGAGCGAAGTCGCGTCGCTGTTGGACCTCGATGAAGTCGTTTTCGTCCCCACTGGAGAGCCGTACCGCAAAGACGCCGCATCGGTCAGTCCGGCTGAGCACCGCTACCTGATGACTGTGATCGCGACGGCATCGAACCCGCGCTTCACGGTGAGCCGGGTCGACATCGATCGTGAAGGACCGACATACACCTTGGACACACTGCGCGATCTGCGGGCCGGGCGCCCGAACGATGAGTTGTTCTTCATCACCGGGGCCGATGCAATTGCCCAGATATTGTCCTGGCGGGGGGTCGATGAGTTGTGGAGTCTGGCTCATTTCATCGGCGTCACCCGCCCAGGGCACGAGCTCAGCGACCACGGATTGCCTAAAGATCGAGTCACGCTGCTGCAGGTGCCCGCCATGGCCATCTCCTCAACGAACTGTCGCGCCCGCAGACAGCAAGGACTACCTGTGTGGTACTTGGTGCCCGACGGCGTGGTGCAGCACATCGGCAAGTACAACCTCTACACCAAGGAGAATGAGTGAGCGCCACCCCCAGGGCTATTGAGTTGGCTCGCGCGGCCGCAGCGGCTGCACAGGACAAACTGGCACAGGACGTCCTCGCCCTCGACGTGACCGGCCAGCTGGCCTTGACCGATATTTTTGTCATTGCCTCAGCCCCCAACGAGCGTCAGGTCACGGCCATCGTTGACGCCGTGACCGAGCGATTGGCGATGGATCAGGTGAAGCCGTTGCGCCGTGAAGGCGTTCGGGAAGCGAGGTGGGTATTGCTCGATTTTAGCGACATCATCGTGCATGTCATGCATGAGCAGGACCGAAAGTACTACGAGTTGGAACGGCTCTGGAAGGACTGCCCCGACATTGCGGTGAGTGCAACGACGTGAGGACCGCGAGGACGCTGCTGGTGCTGCGCCACGGTCAGACCGCACACAATGCCGCTGGCATTTATCAGGGCCACACTGACACCGAGCTGTCCGCAGCGGGGCGCGAGCAGGCGAGGAAGGCGGGTGCGGCGCTGCGTGTCTGTTCACCCCAGCAGATTGTCTGCAGCGATCTGCGTCGCGCGAAGGCCACGGCCCAGGCAGTGGCGCTCGCATGTGGGAGCGTGGTCCAGGTCGAACCCGCGTTGCGCGAGATTGATGTCGGAGCGTGGGCTGGCCTCAGCCACGACGAGGTCAACGAGCGTTACCCGGAGGCGGTATCGGCGATGAGTGCAGGCGAGGATGTCCGGCGCGGTGAGTATGGCGAGACCAGTGCCGAGGTCGCGTCCCGGACCGCCGCAGTGGCCGTGCGCACCGTGAGTGAATTGAAGGTGGGACAGTCCGCGGTTCTGGTGGGTCACGGGTTTGCCTCGTGGGTGATGACGGCCCACCTCATGCGGTGGAGCACCGACCGCGCTCGCGAGGTCCTGAGCAGACTGGAGAACGGTCGCTGGGGTGAATTGGCGTGGAACCCACAAGGGTGGGAACTCCTGGGATGGAATCTCAGTGAAGTGCCGACCGGCGCTGGCTGAGCCTTGATGAGCCCGCGGCCCAACCCGCGATTTGGATGCGCGAGCGTGTGTGTGGGTACTATTTGCCGTCCCGGTTAGGGGCTGTGGCGCAGCTGGTAGCGCACCTCCATGGCATGGAGGGGGTCAGGGGTTCGAGTCCCCTCAGCTCCACCGACACCCGAAGGCCCTCACCACACAGTGGTGAGGGCCTTCGTGATGAGGCCCGCCGACTGGGGTAGGCCACGCATAAAAGATATTGACTCTTACGACGCTCGAATTTTGTGCGTTTCTTCTTGCGTCTGTTGAATGAGACCAATCCAACTATCGACAGGCTACGAATACCGGTCATGAGCACCGGAAAACAGCGCCGCGGTGGCGCATTAGGCGCCCTCGCTGGGGGGATAGCTGTGACCGCCGGTGTGCTCGCGGGGGAAGCCGTTGCTGCATTGGTCCCCGGGGTAACAGGCCCAATTCTTGCCGTTGGAAACCGGGCCGTCGATTGGGCGCCCCGACCGGCTAAAGAATTTGCAATTGAGACTTTTGGCACGGCCGACAAGCCAGTGCTGATCGGATCTGTGCTGGCCGTTGTGGCATTTCTAGCTGTTGCGCTGGGGTGGTTGGGGGCTCGCCGCCCTCGCGCCGCGCTGGCCGGCTTTGCCGTGTTGGTCGGTGTCGCCGGCTTGGCCATGCTGACCGATCGGGCTGCGAGCGCCGGCCTGGGATCGCGGCTCCTTCCGCTCGCGGCGGTGGCTAGTGTCGGCATCGGTGGTCTCGCTCTGATGCTTCGCGCCCTGACCCGATCAGCACCACATTCAAGCAGTTCAGAGGCTATAGCGACCTCAGACTCCGAGCTCCGGTCTATGGACCGATTGGATCGGCGAGCGTTCGTCGTCGCCGCATCGGCCGTGGCAGCCACCGGAGCAGTAGGTGGCGTCGTGGCCCGCACCTTGGGCGGACCGGCTGCACTGGGCTCTCGCGAGGCACTTGAACTACCCAGCCCGGGTAGTCCTGCGCCGCCGTTGCCGCAGGGCGTGACCTTCGACGACATCCAAGGTTTGACTCCATATATGACCGAAAACGCCGATTTTTATCGCGTTGACACAGCACTCGAAGTCCCGGACGTCCCACTGGAAGGTTATCGCCTCCGCATTCACGGAATGGTCGACAACCCCCTAGATCTAAGTTTTCAAGACCTTCTTGATCGCGACCTGGTCAGTAAGCGCGTCACATTAACGTGTGTCTCCAATCCAGTGGGTGGGGACTATGTCGGAAACGCTACATGGCTCGGCGTGTTGATGCGTGATTTGTTGAACGAAGCAGGAGTTCAAGAAGGTGCAGACGCAGTCAAATCCACCAGTGCCGATGACTTCACAGCAGGTACCCCGCTGTCGGTGCTGATGGATGAGCGTGACGCGTTGGTTGCCGTCGGCATGAACGGTGAGCCGCTGCCCCTGGAGCACGGCTTCCCGGTGCGTATGGTCACTCCCGGGCTCTACGGATATGTCTCGGCCACAAAATGGCTGGTCGACCTTGAGGTGACGCGGTTCGCCGACTTCAAGGCGTACTGGACGACGCGCGGCTACTCCGCCGAAGCACCCATCAAACTGTCATCGCGGATCGACGTCCCGGCTTCATTCGCCCAGCTCGAGGCTGGTGACAACACGGTCGCAGGTGTGGCCTGGGCGCAGGACCGAGGCATCGAACGAGTTGAAGTACGAGTCGGCGATGGTGAATGGAACGAAGCAGAGCTTGCCGAGCCCGACAGTGACGACACCTGGCGGCCTTGGCGCTGGACCTGGCCGGCTGAGCCGGGCTCGGCACGCATAGAAGTCCGTGCGACGGACAGCACGGGTGAAACACAAACGTCCGAACGAGTGCCCATCGCTCCCGATGGATCCACCGGATGGCACAACGTCACGGTGACGGTCAGCTAGACCGACATCGCGCCAAGCCAGCCCAACCCCAAGTACCCAAGATAAGAGAAAGGCACAATCATGCGCGTTCAGAAGATGTTCCTGACAGTTGCGATGGCATCGGTCCTTACGGTGTCCGCCTGTGGTAGCGACGAGGAGCCGAGCAGCTCGGGCTCCGAGGACACCGCAGCCGAGGAGACCACCGAAGAAGAGACGACTGAGTCCGAAGAGGACATGGCCGAAGAGACTGAGGAGATGGCCGACCCGGCCGCCAACTTGGTGGGCCCGGCCTGCGCCGACTATGCCGCAGCGGTGCCCGAGGGCGATGGCTCGGTCGAAGGCATGGCCCAGGACCCGGTTGCCGTTGCCGCCGGCAACAACCCCTTGCTCACCACCCTGACCGCTGCCGTCTCCGGTGGGGTCAACCCCGACGTTGACCTGGTGGACACGTTGAACGGTGACGAGTTCACTGTCTTCGCGCCCGTCGACGAGGCGTTCGCGGCCGTTGACGCTGACACGATGTCGACGCTCGAAACTGACGCCGAGCTCCTCAGCTCGATCCTCACCTACCACGTGGTCCCCGGCCAGATGACCCCTGATGAGGTTGTCGGAGAGCAGGGCACCGTGCAGGGCGGCACCGTTGAGGTCACCGGCGAAGGCGACGAGCTCATGGTCAATGACGCCAACGTGCTCTGTGGTGGAGTCATGACGGAGAACGCAACCGTCTACCTCATCGACGCAGTCCTCACGCCGCCGAGCGAGTGACATAGCGGCTCGCTACGCAGGCTGCTGTATGCCTCGGTAGCGAACCGGTGCACGAGAGCGAAGATCCACCCCCGAGACCCACCCATGGGTTTCGGGGGTGGACCTATGTTCAGGCGAGCTC
>JBATUU010000219.1:0-3882 GCA_049671385.1 Ornithinimicrobium sp.
CGGCTGACCAGCAGAGGTCGCACCCTGCTGGTGGTGACCCCCCTGATCGTCATCGGCCTCCTACTGACCCCGGTCTTCCGGGCTGGAATCGGACTCGACGGCTTGGCTTATGTTTCCATTGCTCGCCAGTATGCCGACGGTGGCCTGCCCATCAACGGTTACTGGGGCCCGCTGTGGTCTTGGCTTCTCGCGCCACTGCTGGTGATTGGGGTCGAGCCACTGTTTGCCGCCCGCGTCCTCCAAGTGGCTTCCTCAGTCCTTGTGTTGGTGGCCCTGCGGCGACTGCTGGACGTGGTGGGTGTGCGTCCAGCAGTTCGGGACGGGCTGGCGCTGGCGGTGACTCCCTTCCTGGTGGCTATCGCCCACTACGGCATCTTTACCGACGTGTTGATGGCGGGCTTTTTGCTGCTGTGGTGCGCAGAGGTGTTGCGCGCAGACTTCCCGATGAACCGGGCCGTCGCTGTGCGCGCTGGTCTGTGGGCAGGCCTGGCGACCCTGACAAAGATCTATGCGTTGCCCTTTGTGTTGGTCCACCTCGCCGTTGTCGCCGTGCTGCATCTGTACCGCATTCGCAACACGCCTCGGGCCATAGTCAAAGTGGGCTCGGCGGTCGGTCTCGTCAGCGTTGTGCTGGCGCTGTTGTTCGTTCCCTGGGTCGCGGCTCTGACCGCCCACTACGACCGGTTCACGGTGACTAAGTCAGCCCGATACAACGTCACGATCGCCGGGCCAGGTTCTCAGGGCAACCCGATCTTCTATGCCGGGCTGCTGGCACCACCGAGCCCGGATGCGGTATCGATCTGGGAGGAGCCATCGCGGATGCCGGTCGATGCCACCGGCTGGGGCGCAGGAGGGGAGTCGGCAGATCGGCTCGTGGACAACATCGCAGGCAACCTGGCGCTGGCGGCCGACCTGATTCCTCAGGAGATGGTGGTGCTTTCAGTGCTGGGCCTGGCGGGCACTGCGCTGGTGTTCCTGCCGTTGAAAGGGGCAGGAAGGGCTCCTCCTGACCTGCGCTTCAAGGTGCTCGGTCTGCTGGCTGCAGCATCGGTGTATGCGGGCGGTTATCTGCTGCTGTTCCTCGAGCGTCGCTACACCTGGTTCTTGGTCGTGTTGCTGGTCATCCCGGCAGGGCTGGCGATCCAGGCTGCTCTGGACTGGGTGCCCGCCCGATGGCGAAGACTCGTGCTTCTGGTCCTCAGCGTCTTCTTGGCGTTCACGGTCGCTGTGCAGTCGATCCCACGATTGATGGACGAACGAGGTGCTGACGAGCGCACCCAGGAGGTCGCGTCGGCGCTGCGTGACGATGGCGGGCTGCCCGGGCCGGTCGCATCCAACGGCTTCTGGGAGCGCACCGCGGTCATCTGCTTCCAGCTCGACTGTCAGTACTACGGCCAACCTCGGCCGTTCGAGATGGACGAGGGTCTGCAGGATCATCTGGCCACCTGGGGCATCCGCACTTTCGTCGCTTGGGGCGAGCCACTGGAACAACCTCCGGGTCCCGAGGTGACCCCGAAAGAACTGGAGAACGTGCACATCTACTCGGTGCCCGGCCCATCTGAGCAGGGGTAGGGGTCAGGCCCCCCGGCCAGCGTAAGCGCGGAACCAGCCCCACGCCGTGGCCAGTTGGGAGATCAGAAGCCGAGAGCTGAGGTTGAGCGCAGGCAACACGGGCAGACGAGCAAACGGGCCGGTCAGCAACGACAGATAGCGGCTGGGCGGTCCCGGCTGGCTGCCATGTGTGGTGGCATGGATGCGGTGGGCCGCACGGCCATACCCAGCGTGCTGGCGCCAGAACGAACGAGGCGTGAGCCGGTGCTCATGGTCGACCACTGCGCCCTCAACCAGCAAGACCTTGCCGCCAGCGGCAAGCCACGCATCGCACAGCGCTCTGTCTTCACCGGCGGCCCGAGGGAAGCTGACGTCGAAGCCACCTGAGGCCAGGAACCGTTGCCGATCAACCGCCAGGTTGCAGGAGGGAAGGAAGCCCCCAGGGGTGGTCGAGACCACGTGGTCGACCAAGATCTGGGTCGCCTCCGACCAGGCGTTGTCGGCCAATGCGTTGACCGTGCGACCGCCCACGAGGGCTGCGGGGTGCTCATGAAGTGCGGCACCAAGACCTATCAACCAGTCCCCCCGTGGACGGCAGTCGTCGTCGGTCAGGGCCAACCAGCGTCCCCGTGCGTGTGCGGCTCCGGCGTTGCGTGCCGCCGCCGGGCCTTGGTTCACCTGTCGGTAGACCCGGACCTGATGCGGTCCGGGGACACTCATAGCGACCGGCTCCGCCGCTCGGGCGCCACCATCGTCGACGATCAGGATCTCGACACTCTCGCCCTCGCCCGCCCGTAGCGATTGCAGTGCGGTCACGCATCGTCGGAGCTCATCGGGTCGGTTGTAGCTGGGGACCACGACGCTCCACTGCGGATCAGAGGGGCTCACAGATCGCTCGTCCAGTCGTGATTGTCTGCATAGCCACGCTCAACCAGCAGGTCGGGAAGGTCAGGCAACTCGGTCAGCACCGCTGCGAGTCGTTCTTTGTGCTCTGGTGCCTGCCACGCGTCCATCCCACTGGAATCGAGTTGCCGCAGCCCACCGAGGGCGCCTTGGGTCATCCGATCCAACGACTGAGGTCGCGCCTGCTCATGGAACCGGCCGAACGGCGTGTGCACGCTCCACCCGATCTCAGCGCACAGGCTGTGCTGCACCTGCTCGGGGTGGCCCACGAGGTCCTCGTAGTGGACCACCGTGACGTCTGGGGCGCCGATGAGTGAGGACACCAGATCATCGACACGCCGCCAGCGTTCCGGACTCACGTAGTACCCACGGCTGGGTGGGTACGCGGCATGCCGAGACGTCAGCACCGAGCGAGGGTCGCGGACCGTCAACAGCGCGCGCAGCGACCCAGGGTGCTCGGCATACCAATCACGCAGTGCCGGAATCTGCTCCACGTCGGCAGGCAGCTTGGTCACCAGCCACGGACGGCGCCGCGGAGCGTGCTGGGCTGCCCACAACGCCTCGACCTCGGTCGAAAAGCTATCGACCTGCGCCACGCACGAATCGATCATGAGCTGTAGCAGCGTCGAACCGGAACGAGGGAACCCGCAGATGACCACGTGAGTGCGCAACCGCTGACCGACGACACCGGCGTCAACCGCGCGTCGCAGCACCCGGCGGCCGCCGCGACGCACCCAACCCGGCTCAGCGGGAGGAAGCTGGTCATCCGCGACCGGTCCGGCGATCGGCTCGCTCACCAGCCCAGCACCTGCTCTGCGGTGCCGTGTGCGATGCGCTCGCACAAGGCGTCGTTGTCCACCGATGTCGCGACGAGGTTCCAGGCCACCGTCGGGTGCATCAAGGGGGCGTCGGACCCGAAGATCAGCTGCTCGGGCACCCGGCGCGATGCCAGGGCCACGAACTCGGCGAGCCAGCAGGCGGAGGTCTCCAACAGGACATGGGGGTAGCGCTCAGCCAACTCGATCGCCTGCAGGAGGTGCGGCATGCTGGCCGGGAACGAGCCCAGGTGCCCGAGCACAATGGGGGTGCGAAGTCGCCGGATGAGACTGTGCTCTATCGAGGCTGGCGGCACGTGTTCGCCGCAGTGGATCAGCACGGGGAGGTCGAATTCTGTGATCGCGTCCAGCCACTGCGACTCCGGAAATCCGTCCATATGCGGCAGAAGCTTGACGCCGGAGTACTGCCGAAGCGCGTCCGGGCCGCCCTGCACATCCTCGACGCGATGACCGATTCTGGAACGCAGCGACCGCCTGACCTGCCACAGCGACGGTCTGCCGTCCAGGGTAGGCAGGGGGACCGGACCTCCCAGTCGAGCGAAAGGCCGCCACGCTCCCGCCCAGGGGGCCGACGCGGCCAACAACGCCTCGT
>JBATUU010000220.1:0-3860 GCA_049671385.1 Ornithinimicrobium sp.
GGTGGACCGATCCGGCTCAACAACTGGCGGCGTCGGGTCTTCGACGTCGCGTGTGAGGGTGCCGGACTAGTAGGCGTGACTCCGCACGATCTGCGCCACACGGCAGCTTCGTTGGCAGTCGGTGCCGGGGCGAATGTCAAGGCCGTTCAGCAGATGCTGGGCCACGCTTCAGCGGCGATGACGCTCGATATCTACGCCGGACTGTTCCCCGATGACCTAGACGCTGTGGCCTTGTCATTGGACCTCCATGTGCCACAAATGTGCCACAACGGGCATTTGAGCCGGTTATCGACGCGATCGCCATCGAGCCAAAGGGGCTTTGACCTGCGATGACATGTTGTGCCCTCGGCGCGATTCGAACGCGCGACACCCGCTTTAGGAGAGCGGTGCTCTATCCCCTGAGCTACGAGGGCGGGGCGCCTGACGGTATCTGTTAAGCCGCTCAGCGAGGGCCAAGTCTGCCACGGTCAACCGTGGGACGATGAACCCGTGACGGCTGCACAGATCCCTTCCGTGCGCGAAGTCACCCGACTGCAAAACCGCACCGTCGCCACGTTGATGGCCTCACAGACGATGGGCGGGATCGGCGTTGCCAGTGGCATCGCGGTCGGTGCGTTGATGGCCGCAGATATCAGCGGCAGTGACGCCCTGTCGGGGTTGGCCAGCACCAGTCAAGTGCTCGGCGGAGCACTCTTCACCATCCCGATTGCGGCCCTGATGGCCGCCAGAGGACGACGTGTCGGTCTTGCCACCGCATACGTCATCGGGGTCATCGGCGCAGTGCTGGCGATCACCGCCACGGTGATCGGATCCTTCGCGCTCCTGCTCATCGGCACGCTCTGCTTTGGCGCAGCCACCACCGCCAACAGCCAGGCACGGTATGCCGCCGTCGACCTCGCCGTGCCACAGCGCCGCGGGCGACAGCTCAGTCTGGTCGTCTGGGCAACGACCATCGGCTCGGTGCTCGGGCCCAACATCGTCGGACCCGGTGCTGAGATTGCACGCGTTCTGGGCATACCCGATCTCGCAGGCGCCTGGGTGATCAGCGCCGCCGGCTTCATTGTCGCGATGTCGATCTTGATGCTCATGCTGCGCCCAGACCCACTGCTCACCGCACGGGCGCTCGCCGAAGCCGATGCGGCGCCCATCGACATCGCCGACCCTCAGCCACAGGCCAAAGCCAGGGGAGGCATCCGCGCGGGCATCGGCATCATCATCGCCACCCCAGCCGCCCTGCTCGGCACCATCGCCGTTGCTGGCGGTCACGTCGTCATGGTCTCGGTCATGGTGATGACGCCGCTGCACATGTCACACGGCAACGCCGCCATCGAGATCATCGGCCTGGTCATCTCACTGCACATCCTCGGGATGTTCGGCCTTTCACCCGTGGCCGGATACCTCACCGACCGCTTCGGCGCACCACAGATCATTGGTCTCGGCGTGGGGCTGCAACTAGCCGCGTGCACCTTCGCCGGCATCTCTGCGGCCGGCTCGTCCTGGTCGCTCACGCTCGGTCTGATCCTGCTGGGCCTCGGCTGGTCCTGCACGATGGTGGCGGGCTCCTCAGCGATCGCTGGGGCGGTTTCTGTGACGGATCGCTCAGCGGTGCAAGGTGCCTCCGATGTGGTCATGGGATTGGCTGCAGCCGCCGCTGGAGCGATGGCCGGAGTGGTGGTCGCCGTCTTCGGATATGGATGGCTGTGCCTGTTCGCCTCTGTCGGCGCGCTCGCCCTCGGCGCCTACACGATGTCCTCACGCTCAGTCGTTAACCTGTCGGAGTGAGTGCCACGCCTGACGATCTGCAGTCTCGCGTCGAGGCAGTCTCCGGAGCCGCGGGACAGTGGCGCCACGAGTTGGCGGGGCTGGGGGGACGCAACACGCTGCTCTGGCACAAGGACACCTCGAGGGGCATGTTCGACCTGACGATCGCCCACCCCTCGGGCGTCGCAAAACTCCTGACCGGGGGCCGCACCCTGCTCTCAGAGTTGGTCCGAGAGCAGATCGCCCTGCGGGAAGCCCGTGCCCGGATCGCCGCCATCCACGCAAAGACTGTTGAGTTGCAGACCAGCCACGGCGTCGAGTCGTGCTTCGTAGCGATCGGTATGGCGTCCTGGCACCTGCGCCGCGCCAAGACAGCCCCCAGGGCGCCGGTCCTGCTGCGCAGCGCGCTCATCGAGCCGATCGACACCACCTGCCAGGACTACGCGCTCCGCCTGGATCATCACGTGGTCTTCAACCCGGTCCTGGCCAACTACCTGCGCGGCGAGGTCGGCATCGACCTTGACACCACCGCCCTGGCCAACCTTTCGCTCGGCGATGGCTTCGACCCCCGGCAGACCTATCGAGCACTCGAAGAGCACTGCGCGCAGATGGATGGCTTCGGGATCAACCCGCAGGTCGTGTTGGCCACCTACCCCTGGGCCAAACTCGACCTCGTCGCCCGGCTCTCCCAGGACCCGGCGCCGTTCGCCAGTCACGACATCATCTCGGCCCTGACCGGACACCCCGTCGACCTGACGCAAGCGCCGATGACGTCCGCAACCGAACACGACCCGAGCCAAGAGCTGTCAGTGCTCGACGCTGATGCCGACCAACGCGAAGTCATCTCACTCGTGCACCGCGGGGCCAGCCTGGTGCTGGACACGCCCACTGGCACTGGCGCCACCCAGACCGTTGCCAACGTCGTCGCCGACTCTCTCGCCCGCGGCCGCACCACTTTGATCGCCAGCGAGGAGCGCTCGGCGCTCGATGCGGTGCGCGAGCGATTGTCTCGAGTGGGGCTCGGGCAGAGCGTCCTGGACTTGACCGAGGACCCGCGCAAGGGCGCGAGGGTGATCGCTGATCTCGCTGCCCAGCTCAAATCGGCCAACGACGCAGCCGTTCCGGAGCTAGGTGCAGACCCGCTGCCGGGCTGGGTCGAGGCCCAAGCGGTGCTCGCCCAACACGAAGAAGCGATGCACGGCGTTCACGACCCATGGGGTGTGACCTTGGCGCAGACACAGCGCGTTTTAGCCTCGCTCGCCATCTTGAATCGGCCCCCGCTGTCGCATGTGCGCTTGGAGCCACCAGTGTTGATGCAGATGCCGCGCGAGCGTGTGAGCGAGGTCGTGGCCCTGCTGCGTGAGGCTGCCGCCGATGGCGCATGGGAGCGTGGCCGCGCCGAGGACCCGTGGTACGCCGCGACCTTGGGCAGCGAAGAGGACGCCACCCGCGCCGCACACCTAGTCGCAGACCTGGTGGCAGGTGAGCTGACGCAGGCCCGGCATCAGATCGGCGAGGTGTGCCGCCTAGCCGGACTGCCAGAGCCGCTGACCCTGACTCAATGGGGTGAGCGACTGGACCTGATCGCGCGGGTGCATGAGACACATGACCACTTCCGACCCCAAATCTATGAAGCGCCGCTCCATGATCTGATCGCCGCCGTCAGTCAGCGCGGCGACGACATCGAACGCCCTGGCGCGCTCCACCGCGGACGCTCGAAACGCGCCATCCGCAATCTGCTGCGCCCCGGCAAGCCACCGACCGACCTGATCGGCAAGTTGCGCAACGCCCGCGATGAGCGAACCGAGTGGGAAGCGCTGGCTGGCAAAGCGGCCAGGCCACATACCCCTCGCGGTTGGGAAGCCGCTACCGAGGCATACGCCACGATCGGCCCGGCGATGCACTGGCTGCAGGACGCGCTTGCCGGCACGACCAGTGGCGCGGACCTGCTGACCACTCACCTTGACCTGCTACTCGAGCGGTTTTTGCGCCTGGACGCGCGCTCGGACCGGGCTAGCTACGCCGCGCGGGCACATGTCCTGCTGCAGCCGTTGCGGGACGCCGGACTCGGTCTGTTGATCGATGACCTGGCAAAACGA